>JACADX010000133.1 GCA_013389125.1 Parvularculaceae bacterium
CCCTTTCCGCCGGCGCCGAGCTTGGATCGCGATCGGCGTTCGCGCTCTTTGGACGCGTGAGCCGCTCGCGCGCCGAGATCGACGGTTTCCCGCCGCCGCTTTTTGAACTCGGCGACACGGGCGAGATCGAGAAAACCACGGACTTTTCGGTCGGCGGACGCCTCAGCCATGGGGGTTTCGACACGGCGGACGCGGGCGGCTTTGCGGGCGCGCTGGCGCTTTATTGGAGCGGCGTTGACCGGCGGACCTCCGACGCCGGCGCCGAGACTTTCGCTGCGAAAGGCGGCCGCTTTGGCGCCGATTATGCCGCCTCCTTCCGACTGACGCCGGCGATCGCGATTGAGGCGGGCGGCGAATATGAGCGGACGTCCGCGGACGTTTCAGGCGTTGACGAGATTGCGTCAGCGGGCGCCGTCTTCGCGCTCGCGGAAGCGACAATCGCTGAGCGCCTCACGATCTCCGCCGGCGGGCGGCGCGACGAATTCTCGAATTTCGACGGCGCGACGACGGCGCGCGTCGCGGCCGCCTACGCGATCGGAAAGTCGACGCGGCTTCGCGCAAGCTGGGGCGAGGGCTTTCGCGCGCCGACCCTGTTCGAGCTCAATTTCGATCAGTTCGGCGTTATCCCCAATCCCGGTCTCAAGCCGGAACGCGCAACGGGGATCGACGCCGGAATCGACCAGCGGATCGGCGCTGTCGAATTCTCCGCGACTTGGTTTCGCCAGCGCGTCAGCGATCAGATCGATTTCGACTTCGCCCGCAACGGCTATTTCAACATTGACCGCGTCGAAAGCGACGGCGTCGAGGTCGAGGCGGGCGTCGCGATCGGCGCGCGCTTTTCCGCGCGCATAGCGTACGCCTTTATAGACGCCCGCGACGCGAACACCGGCGCGCCGATCCTCAGGACGCCGAAACACAGCGGTTCGGCGAGCCTTGCTTTTTCGCCGACGGACCGGCTCACCTTGTCCGCCGCCGCCTTCCTCAACGGCAAGGAGGCTGATTTCCCGACCGGAAATGACGCCTTCGCACGCCTCGATCTTCGAGCCTCTTACGCGCTTGCCGACGGCGTCGAGATTTTCGGGCGGATCGAGAATGCGACGGACGCAACCTATGAAGACGTGTCGGGCTATGGCGAGCCCGGCGCTTCGGCCTTCGCAGGGGTCCGCGTCCGGCGATGGTGACCGCGCTCCTCCTCCTCGCGGCCGCGCCGCGCCTTCTGTCGGCGGATTATTGCGCCGACCAGATCGCGCTGGCGCTCGCCGATCGCGCGCAGATCGCCGCGCTCTCGGTCGACGCCGAAAAGGACTTCTCCTATTTGCGCAGACGCGCCGAAGGCCTTCCGCAGGCGCGCGCCGAAGCCGAGGAAATCGTCGCGCGCGGCGTCGATGTCGTGCTCCGGTTCTGGGGCGGCGACGCGGCGCGGCACGGGCGCTTCGCCGACGTCGTCTCGCTTGACTACGCATCGGACTTCGACGGCGTCAAAGCGAATATCAAGAATGCGGCGGCGGCGATCGGTCAGCGCGCGCGCGGCGAAAGCCTGATCGAGGAAATCGACGATCGCCTGCGCGCGCTTGGCGAGAAGGGCCCGTCCGGAACCGCCGCGCTTTACGTGACGCCGGGCGGCGTCACCGCCGGAAAGGGTACGATGATCGACGCGATCTTCAAGGCGGCCGGCGTCCGCAATATCGCCGCCGATGAGGGGCTTGCCTATTGGCCGCCGCTCTCGGCGGAGGCGCTCCTTGAAAATCCGCCCGGATTCATCGTCACCGGATTTTTCAGCGCAGAGAGCGAGCGCATCAACCACTGGTCCGCGTCGCGCCATCCGGCGCTCAAGAAAGCCTTGCGGGCGACGCCCCGCATCGATCTCGACGCCGATGTCCTTGCTTGCCCCGGATGGTTTTCGCTCGACGCCGCCGAAGAAATCCGCCGCGCGGTCGATGAAGGGGCGCCAAACCGTGACTGAGCGCTGGCGACAGGGCTCCGCCGTCGCGCTCAGCGTCGCCAGCGCGGCTGTTCTCGTTGCAGCCTGTCTCATCGGACCGGCGAATATCGCCGTCGGCGAATCGCTCCGCCTGTTTTTCAGCGACAGCGCCGTCGGCACGATCGTGCGCGAAATCCGCCTGCCGCGCGCGCTCGCCGCCTGGCTCGCCGGCGCGGCGCTCGGCGCATCGGGCGCGGCGATGCAAGGGCTCTTGAGGAACCCGCTTGCCGATCCGGGCGTTCTCGGCGTCTCCAGCATGGCCGCGCTCGGCGCCGTCATCGCCATCTATTTCAACCTCTCGGCGACCGCGCCATGGGCGACCCCGATCGCCGCCATCGTCTTCGCCGTTTGCGCGACCTTGCTCCTCCACGCGCTCGGCGCAGGACGCCTTTCGCCGGCGCGTCTCATCCTCGTCGGCGTCGGCCTTTCATCCTTTTCGGGCGCGCTCATCGCGCTCGTCATGAACCTCGCGCCGAACCCGTTCATTCTGTCCGATCTCGTCAACTGGCTGTTCGGCGCCGTCGCCAACCGGAGTTTCGACGACCTCGCGCTTGCGCTGCCGTTCATGGCGGCGGGCCTTGGGCTCGCGCTCGTCGCCGCGCCGGGGCTCACCGCCCTGACGCTCGGCGAGGACGCGGCGGCGACGATCGGCGCGGATGTCGCAAAGACGCGCGCGCTCGCCATCGCCGGCGCAGCGCTGATGACCGGCGCCTCGGTCGCGCTCGCCGGGGCGATCGGATTTGTCGGCATCGTCGCGCCGCATCTTGCAAGACCTTTCGTCGCGCATGATCCCGGGCGCGCGATTCTTCCGGCGGCGCTCATCGGCGGCGCCGTC
>JACADX010000110.1 GCA_013389125.1 Parvularculaceae bacterium
CGCTGGGCCGAGCGGTCCAAGACGGCGTTCGACCAATACGGCGCATCCGGACAATCCCTCTTCGGCATCGTGCAGGGCGCGAATTACGAAGACCTTCGCCGCGAGAGCCTCGACCGCCTCATGGCGATCGGCTTTCACGGACTTGCGATCGGCGGCCTCGCGGTCGGGGAGGGGCGCGAGGAAATGTTCCGCGTCCTCGATTTCACGACGCCGCACATGGACGAGGCGAAGCCCCGTTATCTCATGGGCGTCGGCAAGCCGGCGGACATCGTCGGCGCCGTCGCGCGGGGCGTCGACATGTTTGACTGCGTGCTGCCGACACGGGCCGGGCGCCACGGTCAGGCCTGGACCGCTGACGGTCCGGTCACGATCACCAATGCCCGCTTCGCGGACGATGAGACGCCCCTTGATCCGGCGAGCGCTTGCCCGGCGAGCCGCGATTACTCCAAGGCCTATCTCCACCACCTCTTCAAGGCGGGCGAGTATTTGGGACCGATGCTCCTCACCTGGCACAATCTCGACTATTATCAGCGGCTGATGGCGGGCCTTCGGGCCGCGATCGCGGCGGGCAAACTCGAGGAATTCATCAGGGAATTCCGTAGGCGGACGGGAGAATTGGTGTTGTGAGTGGACGCGCCGCCGGATCAATTCCTCTCCTGATAAGGGCGGGAGAACGACGCCGGACGTCCGGGATGGCGCCGCCATGACCCGGATCTTCGTCAGCTACGCGCGCGAAGACAAGGACCGCGTCGCGAAAATCGTCGCCTTCGCCGGCGCGATCGTCGACGAAGTTTGGTGGGACGACCGCCTCGTCGCCGGCGAAAGCTTCACCGAAGAGACGGAGCGGCGCCTCAACGAGGCGGATTTCGTCGTCGTCGTGTGGACGCCGAACTCCGTCCGGTCGAAATGGGTGCTCGACGAGGCGGCGGTCGGCCGCGACGCCGGCAAGCTCGTGCCGCTTAGCTTTGACGGCCAGGCGCCGCCGCTCGGCTTTCGTCATGTTCACTGCACGGACTTTTCCGGCTGGCGCGGCGGCGGCGATGAACGGTGCGCGCTGGCGCTGAAGGAGGCCCTGACGCGCGGGGCGAAAGCGCGGGTCGAACCCGCGCCCGTCGCGTCCGCCCCTCGGGCTGGCCTGTCGCAACGACGGCTCCTCTGGCGCCTCGCGTTCGCCGTTCTCGGCGTTTTCGCGATCGCGCTCGTCGGCGGGCTGATGGTCGGCGCCCTCTCGATCCTCAAAGGCCGCGACGCGAATGCGCCGTCGATCGCCGAGGTGACGGCCGATCTCATCGCCGGGCGCACGCCGGATGATCCTTACGCCGCCGCGGCGAAGCGGGCGGTCGAGGCGATCGGCGGTTCCGATCGCGCGGAAGACCGCGCTGCGCTTTCGTCTTTCGCCGCGGGCGACGAGACGGGCGCGCTCGACATATTGGAGAGGCTTGCGGGCGATCTTGAGCGCGCGGGCGACAAGAACGCCGCGGCCGAAGCCTATACGCGCGTCGGCGCGATCGCGCTTCTCGTCGATCAAGGGCGCGGGCTTGCGGCGCGGCGCAAGGCGCTCGAGCTTTCGCCGGAATCGCTCCCGGCGTTTCAGGGGCTTTTCTTCGACATTTTCCTGATGCGCGGCTACGAGGCGGCGGCCGCCTTCGCCGAGGAGGCGATCGCCCGGCGGGACGCGTCCGACCGGTTCAAGGGCTACGCCTACGCCCACCTCGCCATCATTGCGATGGACGCAATGCGCGACGAAGCGCTCGCCGAAGAGCGCATCGCGCGCGTCAGGGCGCTATTTGAGCGAACGAAGGACCCGATTCTTGAGGCGGCGGCGCTTTACGCCGCCGCGACCGTCGACTGGCGGCGCGACCGCCTCGCCGAGGCCGAACGCGAGGCCGACGCCGCCGACGCCGTGACCAAGGACGGCGAGCGCGCCTTTCCGGCCGAGGTCGTCCGGTCACGGATCAAATTCTCGCAAGGCGACTGGGAAGGGGCGTTCGCGATCGGGCTTTCGAGCCTTGAGGCGCGCCGGCGAGCGGGCGGCTTCCTGCCGACGCCGCTCTTGCAGATCGCCTGCCGGAGCGGGCTTTTCCTCGGCGAGGTCGAGAACGCCGCCCCTTACTGCGCGGCGCAGGAGGGCCGATCGGACCAATCGGGCGGCGCGGGGTTCCGCATCGTCTCAGGCGAGCTCGCGCTCGCGCGCGGCGACGTCGCGAAGGCGCGATCGGAGCTTTCGGCCTCGCGCGCGCTTGCGGGCGAAAACGCGGGAACGGGAAGCGCCGGCGAGGCGGCGATCCTTTTCGCCGAACAGCTCCGCCTCGAGGCGGCGATCGCGGCGGCGGCGGGCGATCTTGACGGCGCGCAATCGCTCATCTGGCGCCATATCGACGCTGTCGCCGGCGAACCGAATGCGCGAAGCCTCAGGGCCGGAGCGCTGCGGCTCTACGGTCTTTGGGCGATGAAGCGCGGCGCGCCCGAACGCGCCTGCGCCCCGCTTCAAGAAAGCGCCGAGCTTTATGCGGCGGTCGGCGGCGCGGCGGGCGCTGCGGCCGCGCGCGCCGCGCGGGCAAAGGCGGGCTGCAAATGACGCAAAGCGGCTCGGGTTTTGAAGAGTCCCGGGAAAGGCGCGAACGCAACCGCGATGTCTCGCCGCTTTGAGATGACGAGTCCGCACCTGTCCTTCCGGCTCAGAATCCCGCGATTTATGCTGCGGAAAAGCGATTCGATCGCGAACGCGCAGGAGGCTGCGCGATGCTCGCTTGGCTCGCCCGCCCGCATGAAGAATTGGCCGTTTGCCCCGGTTGACCCGTCAAAGGCGCGCCACTATGGTCCGCGCGCTTTAAGGCGTCCCCCGCCCCCAAAAAGGCGGGCCGGACGCCTTGTCGCACGACCAAAACCGCTGACCCATCCACAGGCCGGCGGTTCGACATTTCGGAAGTGGGCCCGTAGCTCAGCGGTAGAGCATCTGACTTTTAATCAGAGGGTCGATGGTTCGATCCCATCCGGGCTCACCACTTTCCATTTCCGCCGCTGGCGTTTTCCAGGCGCGGTCGATGCGATCGCCCAATGACGGTGAAATCTTTTGACGTCGTCATCCTCGGGGCCGGCATCGCCGGCGCCTCGCTTGCCGCGAGCCTTGCCGGCGATCGCGACGTCGTCATCATTGAAATCGAAGACCATCCGGGGCGGCACGCGACGGGGCGTTCGGCCGCCATGTTCGCCGAGACCTACGGCAATCGGACAATCCGTGCGCTGACGCGGGCAAGCCGGCGATTTCTGTTGGCGCCGCCCTCTGGATTCGCCGGGTCGGCTTTGCTTTCGCCGCGCGCGGCGCTTTTCGTGTGCGACGCGGCCCGTCTTGACAGCCTCGATCGCGAAGAAGCGAGCGCGCCGGATGTTTATCGGCGCGTTTCGGGCGAGGAGGCGCGGGCGATCGTTCCGATCATGAGGCCGGATTGGTGCGCCGCCGGTCTTCTCGACAGCTCGGGCTTTGATATCGATGTCGCGGCGCTGCTGCAGGGATTTCTGAAGGCGGCGAAGCGCGAGGGCGCGTCGGTCGCGCTCGGCGCGCGCGAAACGCGGATTGCGCGCCGCGCCGGGGAGTGGGTCGTCTCAACGGCGCTCGGCGACTTCGCAGCGCCGATCCTCGTCAATGCGACGGGCGCCTGGGGCGATGAAACCGCGCGCGCGGCCGGCGTCGCGCCTGTCGGGCTCGCGCCGAAGCGCCGAACCGCCATGACTCTCGCCGCGCCGGAAGGAATGGACATCCGCGCCTGGCCGCTCGTCATCGATGTCGAGGAGGAGTTCTATTTCAAGCCGGATGCCGGCCAGATTCTCCTTTCGCCTGCGAATGAGGATCCTGAGGCGCCCTGCGACGCGGCGCCCGACGATCTCGACATCGCGATCGCCGTCGATCGGTTCGAACGGGCGACCACTCATTCGGTAAGCAGGATCAATCATCGGTGGGCGGGACTTCGCACCTTCGCCGCGGACCGGTCTCCGGTTATCGGGTTTGATCCCAATACGGAGGACTTCTTCTGGCTGGTCGGACAGGGCGGATACGGGATCCAGACGGCGCCGGCGGCGGCGCGCGCGGCGGCGTCAATGATTCTCGGACGGCCGCTGCCTGACGAC
>JACADX010000111.1 GCA_013389125.1 Parvularculaceae bacterium
GTCGCGATCATGTTCACGCTTTTCCACGCCGGCGGCGCCGTCGCCGGCGAGAAGGCGAAATTCTGGCTTCCGGTCATCGCCGTCCTGACGCTCGCCGCCTATATCGCCTTCCGCTGGTCGACGCACAACCGGGGCCAGCACGGGCCGATGACGCCGCTGACCGAAGAACGCGATCACCCGCTCCCCGGCATGCCGGGATTTGAAGGAACGCCGCTTGAAGGACACGAACGGGACAAGCCTGAAGAGCGCGAGCCGGAAAAGGTCGCCGATGGGCGATAGACCGCTTCCGGTCCGCCGCGCGCGCTCGCGGGTTCGCAGCCTCGCGCGGCGAACGCGATCGCGCGCCGGCGGGAGGACGCCTTGATGAGCGGCGCGGCGCGGCGCAGCGAAGAAGGCCTTGCCCGGCTCCGGTCGCAGATGTCGGCGGCGATGGAGCCGCGCGCGCTTACGTCCTTCGGCGTCGCGGACCAGTTCTTCCAGTATCTCAAAAAATCCGGCCGGCTCAGGAACCGGGTGTTCGCCGATATCGGCGCCAATCTCGGCTCGTGGACGCAGCCTTTCGCGATGCGCTACTGGCGCGTTCTCGCCTTCGAGGCCTACAGCCGCAATTTCGAGGCGCTGTCGAAAAAATTCTCCGGCAGCGACTATGTCGAACTCGTCCGCAAGGCGGTCTGGGACGAAAGCGGCAAGAGCGTCGACTTTTTTTATGACGAAACGCGGCCAGGCATCGGCTCCATCCGCAACAACAGCGAGCATTTCCGCGAGGAAACCCGCGAGACCGTCGAAACGATCACGATCGCCGACGCGCTGGGCGAGGACCTTGAAAAGCTTGAGCTGATCAAGACCGATGTCGAGGGCGCCGAGCTGCAAACGCTCAAGGGCGCCGACCTGCCGCGGTCGCAGCCGAGCGTCATCGTCGCCGAGATTTCAGGGCGAAGCGCCGCTTTCGGATACGGGCCGGACGACCTCGCCGCCTTCATCGCCGGCGCCGGCTATGACGTTTTTCTCATGATGGCGAAGGCGCGCGAGGACAGTTTCGGCGCCCTCGAGCGCATTCACTTCGCGCCTTACACGACCTGCGTCGGGCGGCCGGCGATCGGCGCCAATATGGACGCGCTTGGCGTCAGGAAGGACGTCGCAGCCGACTTCGCCGATCTCTTCGGCCGGCATTTTGTCGAATACGGCTATTGACGATGAAAGCGCGACGCGGACGGATCGGAATTGCGACATGACGCAAGACATCATCTTTGAACGCATCGGCGAGTGGGGCGTCGTCACGCTCAATCGCCCTGACGCGCTCAACGCGCTGACCTTCGACATGGTGAAGCGCATGCGCGCGCGGCTTCTCGAATGGGAAGGCTCCGCCGCGGTGAAGGCGGTCTTCGTGAAGGGAGCGGGCGAAAAAGCGTTTTCCGCCGGAGCCGACATCCGCAAGCTTCACGACGCCGGCAAGGCGGATCCGGCCGGAGCGAGCGAATTCTTCCGCGAGGAATACCGCCTCAACGCGCTCATCCATCATTACGTGAAGCCTTATGTCGCGCTCATCGACGGCGTGACGATGGGCGGCGGCGCCGGCCTTTCCGTGCACGGCGATTTCCGGATCGCCGGCGACAAGACGCTCTTCGCCATGCCGGAAACCGCGATCGGGCTTTTTCCGGACGTCGGCGGCGGACATTTCCTGCCGCGCCTTCATGACGGCCTCGGCCTGTATTACGCGCTGACGGGCGCGCGCGCCAAGGCGGCGGACTCAATGGCCGCCGGGATCGCGACGCACTATGTTCCGAGCGGCCAGATCCCGGTCCTATTTCGGGAGCTCGCAAGCATCTCCTTCGGCTCTCATCCGCATGCGGATATAGAAGCCGTGATCGACGGCTACGCCGGCGACCCCGGCGAAGCGCATGTCAATGACATCCGTCCGGCGCTGAAAAGACTTTTCGAGGGGCACCCGACTTTCGACCATTTCTGGGCGGCGCTTCAGGCCGACGGACACGACGTCGCGGGCGACATTCTGCGCATTCTCGCGCGGATGTCGCCGACGTCCCTGAAGCTGACGTTTGAACAGATGCGGCGCGGCGCAAGGCTCGATTTCGACGAGACCTTGAAGATGGAGTTCCGGATGGCGCGCCGCGTCATGGAGGGCCGCGATTTCTTTGAGGGCGTGCGCGCCGTCATCATCGACAAGGACAGAAATCCGCGCTGGAATCCCTTGACCGTCGAAGCGGTCAGCGACGCCGACATCGCGCGTTATTTCGAGCCGCTCGAAGACGACTTGGAGCTCCCGTAATGGCCTATTGGCTCTTGAAGTCGGAACCGAAGGAATTCAGCTGGAGCGATCAGGTAAGACGCGGCGCGAAGGGCGAAGCCTGGTCCGGCGTCCGGAACGCGCAGGCGCGAATCAATCTCCGCGCGATGAAGAAGGGCGATCTGGGCTTTTTCTATCATACGGGCGATGAAAAACGCGTCGTCGGCGTCGTCAAGGTGATCCGCGAGGCCTATCCCGACCCCAAAGCGCCCGACTGGACGCTTGTCGACGTCGCCGCGGTTGAACCCCTGGCGCGGCCGGTGGCGCTCGCCGAGATCAGGAAGGAGCCGAAGCTCGCCGAGATGGCGCTCGTCAAGAACACGCGCCTTTCGGTGCAGAAGCTGACCGACGCGGAGTGGAAAGTCGTCCGGCAGATGGGCGGGATGAGGGAATGACGAGCCGCGGCGGCGCCGGATTATTCCGTATCGGGATTGACCGGCTGCGGCTCCGGCGCCGGCTTCGGCCTGGGGGCGATCGCGCGCTTTGCAAACGCCAAATTCTGCTCGACGCGAAAGGAAAGGCCTGCGGCGCTGTCGCTCCGCCAGACGACGCGCGCGCGCTTCACCGATCCCGTGACGACCGTTTTCAAGAGCACGAATTCCGGAAGGCCCGTCGCGCCGGGAAGCTGCACCCGGGCGCCGTTGTCGCTGACGTCGACGATGATGCAGTCGACTTCAACGCCGCCGGCGACGACGAGGCGGCCATGGCGATAGACCGCGCGGCGCGGCTCGCGTCGACCGGAGGCCGCGCTAGCGGTTGCCGGCGCCAGGGTGATCGGCCGGGCGGCCGCGATCGCGGCCAAGCGCTGGGCGATCCTCGCTTCCTGCGGCGTCATCGGCTTTCCATTTCCCCGCATATGGTTGCAGCCAAGTTTATACACAACCATAGATGGCGACTGGTTAAAGCTTTGTTTCCCATATGGCGGCGCGCAAGCGGGGTGAGCAGGGGGCCCGCATGAGCGCGTTCAGCGAGACCGCCGCGGCGCCGAATGATTTCGGCGCGACGCTGGCGCGGATGGCGCGGATTTTATTGCGGCCCGCGCTTGCGAAATGGCGCCCGCGGATGGCCGGCGCCCTTGTCGTGACTCTGGCGTCAAAGGTCCTTGCGGTCGCCGCGCCCGTTTGGATGGGCGACGGCATCAATCGCGTCGTCGAGGGCGAAGGCGTCGGCGCCGCCGCGCCGTCTTTCATCGGGTTCTTTCTCCTCTTTGCCGGCGCGCGCTTTCTTTCAAACGGCCTGCCGCAGCTTCGCGACGCCTTCTTCACCCGCGTGACGCAGGACGCCAACCGCGTCATTGCGGTCGAGGCGTTTGCGCACGCGCAGTCGCAGTCGCTGCAGTTTCACCTGACGCGGCGCGCCGGCGCCGTCAATCGCATCATCGAGCGCGGTGCCGGGGCGATGGAGTTTCTGCTGCGCTTCCTCGCTTTCAATATCGGTCCGACGGCGATCGAGCTTGCGCTCGCCGCCGCGGTCATGGCGGCGCTCTATTCATGGAGCCTCGCGCTCGCGGCGGTCGCGCCCGTCGCCGTCTACACGGTCTTTACGGTCGCAATAACCGAATGGCGCAACAAGCAGCGCCGCGCCATGAACGAAGCCGACACCGAGCTTCGCGCCATCACCATGGACACGCTGGCGAATTTCGAGACCGTCAAGGCGTTCGCGGCGGAGGAGCGCGAAGCGTCGCGCTATGACCGCGCGATGCAGGCCTACAACGACCGCTTCGTGCGCCAGGCGCAATCGCTGGCCCTTTTGAACGCCGGGCAGGAATTCATCATGACGGCGGGGCTTCTCGCCGCGGCGCTCATCGCCTCCTTCGCGGTTGAAGGCGGAACGCTGAAGCCGGGCGACATCACCGCCGTCATCTTGATGCTGACGAACATCTATCGGCCGCTCAACATCCTCGGCTTCGCCTGGCGCGAAATCAAACAGGGCGCCGTCGATATCGAGAAACTCTTTGATCTTCTCGACCTTTCGCCCGAAGTAAAAGACCGGCCGGGCGCGCCGAGCCTCGCGCCGTCGAAGGGCTCGATCCGGTTCGAGCGCGTTTCATTCGTTCACGAAGGGCGCGAGGCGGGGCTTGCGGGCGTCGATTTCGACATTCCGGGCGGCGCCTTCGTCGGCATTGTCGGCCCCTCGGGCGCCGGGAAATCGACGATTTTGAGGCTGCTCTTCCGTTTTTACGATCCTTCCGCCGGACGAATTCTGATTGATGGCGTCGACATACGCGACGTGACGCAAAAGAGCCTTCGCGCGGCCTTGGGCCTTGTCCCGCAGGAGGTCGTGCTCTTCAACGACACGCTCCGCTTCAATCTCGCCTACGCAAGGCCTGACGCGAGCGACGAAGCGATCCTTGAGGCGGCCGCGCGCGCGCAGCTTCGCGCCTTCATCGCCGGCCTTCCGAAGGGGCTCGACACGAAAGTCGGCGAGCGCGGGCTTAAACTCTCAGGGGGCGAAAAGCAGCGTGTCGGCGTCGCGCGCGCCATTCTCCTCGACCCGGCGATCCTCATTCTCGACGAGGCGACGTCATCGCTTGACTCGGAGACGGAAAAGGACGTGCAGGCGGCGCTCGCGGAAGCCGCGCGCGGGCGAACGACGATCGCGGTCGCGCATCGCCTGTCGACGATCGCGCGCGCCGACGTCATCTTTGTCCTTGATGGAGGCCGGATTGTCGAATCCGGGGGCCACGAGGCGCTTCTGGCGCGCGGCGGGCTTTACGCGGGCCTCTGGCGCCGGCAGACCGCCGACGGGGCGCAGGCTTCAGGGCGCGCCCGCGAGCGGGAGCGCATTTAGATCGTATACGGATTATTTGGCGGCGCAGACGGCGCCCTGCCGGGGGCGCGCCCAGCGTTCGAGCGTCCTGCGAAGGGAATCGGGCCGCACCGGCTTCGGCAAATAGTCGTCCATGCCGGCCTCGACGCAGAGCCGCCGATCGTCCTCCATCGCATGGGCGGTGACGCCGATGATCGGCTCGCGCCGTCCGGTTCGCGCTTGGATGGCGCGGATGCGCGCAGTCGCTTCGACGCCGTCCATTTCCGGCATCGAGATGTCCATGAGGAGAACCGCGTATTCGCCCTGCTCGTAGCGCTCGACGGCCTCGCGGCCGTTTCCGGCGATGGTCACCCGGCAGCCAAGGCTTTCAAGCATCGAGCGGATCACCATCTGGTTTACGACATTGTCCTCGGCGACGAGAATGTCGACGCCGGCGCTGGCGTCGGCCGGTTCCGGCGTCGGCGCCGCAAGCGCCGCCGCGGCCGCGGCCGACTGTTCGATCGCGCGGCCTCGCAAGCACGAGACGATTGCGTCGAGAAGCATCGACGCGCGCGCGGGTTTCACAAGGTAGGCGTCAAAGAGCGCGTCCGCAGGCTCTTCGGGCTTGCCTTTGCGTCCGGCGGACGTGAGGAGAATGAGCGGCGTCGCGATCGTCGCCGGCGACTGGCGAAGGCGCTGCGCCAGCATGATGCCGTCCATGCCGGGCATTTGCTGGTCGAGAATGGCGAGGTCATAGGGCGAACCGCGTCGCGCGGCGTCCTCGGCGGCCGCGAATGCGGCGGCGCTGTCGGCGAAGGCTTCGGGCGCAATGCCCCATGCGGCAAGCTGTTCGAAAAGGATCTCGCGATTGACTTTGAGATCGTCGACGATGAGCGCCTTGACGCCGACGAGGTCCTCGGACGATGCGGCGAACGCCGGCGCCGCCGCGTCGATGACGAGCGACGTGCGCCAATGGAACCGCGAGCCGGCGCCGAGCGCGCTTGTCGCGTGAATTTCGCCGCCCATCGCTTCGACAAGCTTTCTGGTGATCGCGAGGCCGAGCCCGGTGCCGTCGTGCCGGCGCGCGGCCGCGCCGTCCGCCTGCTCGAAAGCGTGAAAAATCAGCTCAAGCTTGTCTTCGGCGATGCCGCAGCCGGTATCCTCGACGATGAGTTCGATGTCCGCTGTTTCGCCCCGGCGCTTGCCGGAGACGGAAACGAAGATGTGGCCCTTCTCCGTGAACTTGACGGCGTTGCCGATGAGATTGGTGACGATCTGGCGGATGCGTCCGGGATCGCCGATGAACCGCGTTCCGAGCGTCGGCTGATAGCGGAGCATCAGCTCAAGACCCTTTTCCTCGACGTGGAAGTTGAGGAGGGCGATGACGTCCTCGATGCAGGTTCTGAGGTCGAACGGCTCGGCCGCAAGCTTCATCTTGCCGGCTTCAAGTTTCGAGAAATCGAGAATGTCGTTGATGATGGTCAAGAGATTTTCGCCGCTGCTGACGATGACTTGAGCCATGTCGCGCTGGCGCGGCGTCAGGGCGGTGTCGAGAAGCAGCGACGCCATGCCGATGACGCCGTTCATCGGCGTCCGGATCTCGTGGCTCATGTTGGCGAGAAACGTCGACTTCGCGCGGCTTGCGCTTTCAGCCGCCTCCTTGGCTTCCGTCAGCTCGACGGTCAGCGCCTCAAGCTCCTGCTCGCGTTGCTTGACGCGCGTCACGTCAGTGTAGGTGACGACGTAGCCGCCGCCCGGGCGCCGGCGAATGTTTTCGGTGATGACCCTGCCGTCTTTCTGCCGCCTTGTCGCGTTGAAGCGGCCGGTCTCATCGAGCGAGTGGCGCATGTCGTCGAAATAGTCTTCGCGCGACTCGTAAGGGTAAAGTCCGTGGCGAATGCCGATGTCGAGAATGTCAGCGACATTTCGTCCGACCGCCCAGACGGAAGCCGGCAGGCCCGACATCGCGGCGGCGTTCTCGTTCACGGCTTCGATGACGAAGTTCTCGTTGAAAACGACGAGACCGTCCGCCATGGAGGCGATGACCTGGCTCAAGAGCTCGCTGCGCTCTTTCAGTTCGGCGGCGCGTTGCGCGACCTTTTCTTCAAGCTGCGCGTTCAACAGCTGCAGGAGCTCGCGGCTCTCTTCCGCCTCGCGCCGCGCGCGAAACTCGGCGGTGACGTCCCGGCAGACGCCGCGATATCCCTTGAACGCGCCGTCGGCGTCAAAATGCGGCTTTCCGCTGCGCGCGATCCACAAGGAAGCGCCGTCCGCCGTCTTCAGCTCGCTGATTTCGTCCTTGAAAGGCTCGCGCCGTTCAAGCGCCTCGATATGGCGCGCCGCCGCGCCCGGCGCGATCTCGCCGCGATGTTCGCCCATCCGCATGCCGAGGAATTCGGCGTGCTTCAGTCCGGTGATCTCATCTGCGCGCTCGGAAAAATACGAATAGCGGAGGTTCTCGTCGGCCTCCCAAAGCCAGTCGGACGCGCTTTCCGCGAAATCCTGAAAGCGCTTTTCGCTCGCTTCGACCGCTTCGCGCTGATCCATGCGTTCGGTGATGTCCGACGTCCAGCCGCGCGCGCCGGCGTAATCGCCGCGTTCGTCGTAATGATGACGAAACGAGGTTGAGATCGTGCGCGCGCGGCCCTCGTGGTCGCGCACCTTATAGACGAAGCCGCGGACGTCGCGGCGGCCGTCCATCGCCGCGCGGAGAAATTCCATCTCTTCGGCCGGTCCGGCATAGAACGCGTCGTTGAATATCTCGCGCATCTTGAGGCCGACGAGTTCTTCGGCGGACTTGCCGATGAGGTCCCGCACTTTCGGCGATACGTAAGTAAGGCGATGATCGGCGTCGGTCTCCCAGGCCCAGTCCGACGCGAGCTCCATGAACGCCCTAAGCGAGTCGCGGGCGTGCCGGCGGTGGCCTTCGGCGTCCGCCTCCTGCATGGTTATCATTTCAAGGAGCCCGCCGAGCCGTCCGTATTGGCGGATGCCGACTGGTATCGAAGACAGGACGATCAGCGCGACGACTTTGACAGACGGATCGCCGGTCAGAAGCAGAAACGCGGCGTAGGGCGCGCCAGCGGAGAGCATTACCGCTGTCGGCGCGCCGCGAACCGGCGCGAGCGACATTCCAAGGCCGATCGCGCAATAGGCGGCCCACATAAGAAGGACAAGATGCTCGGCGGGCGTTGCAGCGCTGTGCAGGACAAATGTGTAAGCGGAGCAAAGCGCGCCGAAGGCGAGCGCCAGCGGCGGCGCCGCTTCGACGATCGCGCGCCGGCGGGTCCGATCGAACATGGCGGTTTGCGGTGAAAGCCAGAAGGCGAGCCGGAAAAGCATGACCGCCGCAAAGACGGCGCCAAAGGCGCCGACTGTCATCGGCGCTCGCGCGAAGAAGACGGCGGCGACCAGTACGGAGCAGACGAGCGCGCCGCCGAAGAAGGCGGGAAGGAGCTGCCGCAATTCTTCAAACTGTCGATCGATGACGACCTCAGGCGCGCGCCGCCCGTCGCCCATCGCCCGGCTGAAAAGCCTCGAGGCCGCTCGATTCATTTCGGCTCCGCTCCCCAATCTTCGTCGAAGCCTAGAGCCTGAGCGTTAAACGGCGGTTTACCATGGCTCGCGAAATTGGACCCCTCACGAGGGCTGATCAAGGCGCATGGGGATCGTCGCACCATCCGATCGGGCGGAGTTTTCCGGCTTTGATGCGTTCTTTGACGAGGCGATCGCGCCCTATCTCGCGGAGAAGGAACGCGACCGCGTCGAAGCCGTCGCCAAATCGTTAATTGCGGCGGCCGCCGCGGCGGCGTTCGCCCTAGCGATCGCCGCCTTCGCTCCGTTCGGGTCGGCCAATATCCAGTTCGCCATCATCATCGGATGCGCGGGCGTCTTCGGGGCGGCGTGGATCGTCGATCGCGCGCGCGCCGATATCACGCACGGCCTCCTCGAAAAGATCGCCGGCAAATTCGGCTTTCGCTACAAAGGCGCGATGGAGCGGCCGCCCTATTACGAGCGGTTCCGCCGTCTGAAGCTCATCCCCGGACACAATCGCGAGAAATGGGAGGATGAAGTGCGCGGCGA
The DNA here is from genome assembly GCA_013389125.1 of Parvularculaceae bacterium. Classification (GTDB taxonomy): domain Bacteria; phylum Pseudomonadota; class Alphaproteobacteria; order Caulobacterales; family Parvularculaceae; genus Amphiplicatus. Next base: position 9,134 of record JACADX010000111.1, read on the forward strand.
GCATGCCGGCAATTCGTTCCTGCTTTGCGAAGCGCATCTCAAGGTCAAGTCGTCGGGAAAGAACAGCAGCGAGCGCACCGTCTTTCACGGCCAGCTGTTCATGATCGACTACGCGAAGCGATTTCTCGGAACGACCGTCGTTCTGCGCGAC
>JACADX010000015.1 GCA_013389125.1 Parvularculaceae bacterium
CTGCCGAACAGTTTCGGATCGGCCTTTGGTCGCCCGTGATGCTTGGCGCCGGCGCGGCGGCCTATTTTCTCCAGCGGTCGGAGCCGGCGTTCTGGGTCGCGCCGCTCCTGACCGCGGCCGCGGTCGGCGCTTTCAGGATTGAAAAGGCGCGCCTTGCGGCCGCGGCGGCCATTCTCTTCGCCGCCGGATTCGCCGCGGCGCAATTCCGCACCGCGTCCGTTGACGCGCCTTCGCTTTCCCGGCCGATCAGCTTTGCGACGATCGAAGGCCGCCTTCGCGCCGTCGATGAGGCGCCGAAGTCTCGCCGGCTGGTCATCGACGTTCATTCGATCGACGGGATTGCCAAGGAAGCGACGCCAAGGCGCGTGCGCGTCACCTGGCGCGGCCGGGAATTCGCCGCGCGCCCCGGCGACATCGTCGTCCTTCGCGCAAGTCTTTCGCCGCCGCCGACGCCGGCCGCGCCCGGCGGCTTTGACTTCGCGCGGCAGCTTTATTTCCAGGGCGTCGGCGCGGTCGGCTTTGCGGTTTCAGCGCCCGAAGTCGTCCCGGAGGACGCGCGACCGTTGATCGCGGCCTTCCGCGCCTCGATCGAAGGGTTAAGGGTCCGCCTCGCCGCGCGCATTTCGGCCGCATCGCCGGGCGACGCCGGCGCGATTGTCGCGGCGGTCGTCACCGGCAAACGCGAAGCGATCAGCGACGCGGCCGAAGCCGCGTTCCGCGATTCGGGGCTTGCGCACCTGCTGTCGATTTCAGGCCTTCATATGGGGCTCGCGACGGGGCTCATCTATTTCGCGTTGCGCGCGCTGCTCGCGCTCATCGAGCCCCTCGCGCTGACGCAGCCGATCAAGAAATGGGCGGCGCTCGCCGCGCTTGTCTCCGGCTTTCTCTATCTTCTCATTTCGGGCGGGGCATGGCCGGCGCAACGCGCCTTCATCATGACGTCGATTTTCTTCATCGCGATCATCGCCGATCGGCGCGCGCTTTCCCTCCGAAACGTCGCGATCGCCGCCTTCGTCATCATTCTGATGACTCCCGAGGCGGTCCTGCATCCGGGCTTCCAGATGTCGTTCGCCGCCGTGACGGCGCTCATCGCCTGGTACGAATGGGCGTCCGCGCGCGCCGACCCTTCGCGAAGCTTCAGCGCCTTTGCGAGACTGCGCCGCTATGTCGGCGGCGTCGCGGTCACCGATGTGATCGCGTCGGCGGCGACCGCCCCATACGCGCTATTCCATTTCAATCGCGCCGCCAATTTCGGCCTTCCCGCCAACGTCCTTTCGATTCCCCTGATGGGCTTTTGGGTGATGCCCGCGGCGATTGTCGCGCTGCTCGCCATGCCCTTCGGCGCCGATGCGCCGTTCTGGCGGCTCGCCGCCGGCGGCGTCGACGTCATGCTGCGCCTTGCCGAGTGGACGAGAGCGCTGCCGGGCGCGGTGACCGTCTTTCCCGCATGGCCTGCATCATCGCTTTTTTTTCTCACGATCGGCGGGCTCTGGCTCTGCTTGATGTCGGCGCCGTGGCGGCTCGGCGGGCTGGCGGCGCTGCCGGTCGCGGCGACGCTGATCGCCGCCAATCCCCATCCCGGTCTCTTCTTGTCTGCGGACGGAGACAATGTCGGCGCGCTGGTGGAAGACAAGTTCGGCAAGGCGCAGCTTGCTGTCATTGATCTGCGGAAATCCAAGTTCGACGCCCGCGTCTGGATGGAGGAGGCGGGAATCGACGCCGAGAAGCAGAGCGCCGCGGCGCTCGCCGAATTTTTTCCATGCGATGCGTCGGGTTGCGTCGTCGCGACGGACGGCGCTGAAATCGCGGTCTCAAGAGATCGTTCGGGACTTGATGATGATTGCGCGCGCGCGGATCTCGTCATTGCGCTCTACGTCGTCGCGAAGCGGGATCGGGCGGGCTGCAAGGCCCGTCTCATCGATCGCCGCGACGCATGGGAAAAGGGCGCGCACGCGGTCTACGTTCGAAACGGCAACCTTCGCATCGAGACCGCCGCCGCGCGGCGCGGCGATCGTCCATGGACGGATTGAGCGCGCCTCAATATTTCCGCATCAGCCCGACGAGCCGGCCCTGAATCGAGACGCGGTCGGCGCCGTAAATCCGCGTCTCGAAGGAGGGATTGGCGGCCTCGAGCGCGATCGACGCGCCCTTCTTCCGCAGCCGCTTCAAGGTCGCTTCTTCCTGGTCGACGAGCGCGACGACGATCTCGCCGTTCGCCGCATCATCGGTGCGTTGAATGATAGCGTAGTCGCCGTCGAAAATCCCGGCGTCGATCATCGACTCGCCTTGCACTTCGAGAACGAAATGCTCGCCGGAGCGCAGCAGCGCCTCTGGCGCGGCGACGCGGTCGACCTCGTGCTGGATCGCCTCAATGGGCGTGCCTGCCGCGATGCGGCCAAGGATCGGCAGGTCGCTTGTCGTGGAGCCCGCGAGCGCCGGGCGCGCTTTCTGCCGGCCGCGGCCGGCGAAATTCGCGGTGACGACCGAGGGCGAAAATCTGGCGCCCTGCTTTCGCGCCGTCGAGGCTTCGTCCGGAAGGCGAATGACTTCGAGCGCGCGCGCGCGATTGGGAAGCCGCTTCAGGAATCCGCGCTCTTCGAGCGCGGTGATGAGGCGGTGAATGCCGGATTTTGATCGGAGATCGAGCGCCTCCTTCATTTCATCGAAGGACGGCGAAACGCCGGTCGACATGATCCGGTCGTTGATGAAGACAAGCAGCTCGCGCTGTTTCCGTGTGAGCATCGTCAGCCCTCCGTCGCCGCCGCCTCGGTCGGCCCGCGTCCTTGCGCGCCCGAAACGAGGCGAGAACAAATCGTCAACGTTCTAGGGATGTTCTCGCGGGCGGTCAAGCGCGAAGGCGGCTCTACCCGCCTGATTCCGAACGGCTATCCCGCGCCGGTTTCGGCGCCGATCAGGGCGCGCGTCGCGGCGGCGAGGTCGGGAGCCCGCATCAAACTCTCGCCGACGAGAAATGCGCCCGCGCCCGCCGCCTTGAGGCGGGCGATGTCGCGCGGCGTGTTGACGCCGCTTTCGGCGACAAGAAGGACCTCCCGCGGCAGGCGCGCCGCGAGGCGCTCGGTCACGCCGAGGTCGGTCGTGAAGGTCCTCAGGTCGCGATTGTTGACGCCGATCATCGTCGCGCCGAGGGCGAGCGCGCGATCGACTTCGCTTTCATCATGGGTTTCAACAAGGACGTCGAGATCAAATGCGCGCGCCGCGTCCGAAAGCGCGCGCGCCTGCGCGTCCCCAAGGCAAGCCATGATGATCAGGATGCAGTCGGCGCCAAGCGCGCGCGTTTCGGCGATCTGATAGGGATCGATCATGAAATCCTTGCGGATGATCGGCAGCGGCGCCGCCGCGCGCGCCGCCGTCAAATCTTCGGGCGAGCCCTGAAAGCTTGGGCCGTCGGTCAGCACGGAAAGGCAGGCGGCGCCCGCCGCGGCGTAGCTTCGCGCGTGCGACGCCGGATCGAAGTCCGCGCGAATGAGTCCCTTTGACGGACTTGCTTTCTTGATTTCGGCGATGAGCGCGGTTCCGGCGGCGCCGGCGCGCCTCAAGGCGCGTTCAAAACCGCGCGGCGGCGGCGCGCTTTGCGCCGCGGTCAGAAGGGCGGCCAACGGAACCCTCGATTTGGCGGCGGCGACTTCGTCGCGCTTGTAGGCGATGATGCGGTCAAGGATCGTCATCATTGCGACTCATTGGTGACGGCGATGAGGCGGTCAAGCGCCGCTTCGGCGCGACGCTCGTCGATCGATTGCGCGGCGAGGCGCGCGCCTTCCGCAAGCGTTGACGCCTTGTCGGCGACAATCAGCGAGGCCGCCGCGTTCAAGAGGACAATGTCGCGATAGGGCCCGGTCTCGCCCTCGA
>JACADX010000210.1 GCA_013389125.1 Parvularculaceae bacterium
GAGCAAGCGCCCCGATTCCGAATCATGGCGCGAAGCTCTAGGCGGCGGAGAACGCGCTGATGCGCTTGCCGTCCGCGGCGAGTTTTTCGAGGAGCGGCGACGGCGCAAAGGCCTCGCCGAACCGTCTTTCGAACGCCTTCAGCCTCGCCACGATCGTCTTCAGGCCAATCGTATCGGCCCAGAACATCGGCCCGCCGCGGTACACGGGCCAATTATAGCCCTTTATGCAGGCGATATCGATGTCGGAAGCTCTGATCGCGATTCCCTCGGCGAGCACCTTCGCGCCTTCGTTGACGACGGGAAAAAGCAGACGGGCCAGAATCTCGTCGTCATCGGCCGGGACCTGTTCAACGCCTCGTTCCTCGGCGACTTCCCTGATGATTTGGAGCGCTATCGGCGAAAGCGTCGCCTTCCGGTCGGCGTCATAGTCATAATAGCCGCCGTTCTTTTTTTGCCCGAGGCGATCGCGGCGGACGAGTTCGCTGGCGACGGTCTTCACGTTCGAGTCGCGGCCGATCACGTCAAGTCCGACGAGATCCATCATCTGGAACGGCCCCATGGCGAAACCATAATCGTAGATGACGCGGTCAATGTCCGCCGGGCTGACGCCCTGCAGCGCCATCTGGTTCGCCTCCCGGCCGCGCACGGTCATGACCCGGTTCGCGATGAAGCCGTGACCGACGCGCGCGAGAACCGGCGTCTTGCCGATCCTCTTGCCGAGCGCCATCGCGGTTTGAACGGCGTCCTTCGCGCTCCTTGCGCCGCGCACGACTTCAAGAAGCGGCATAACGTTGGCGGGCGAAAAGAAGTGCATGCCGATGACGTCCTGCGGTCTCGTCGTCGCGGAAGCGATTTCGTCGATGTTGAGATAAGATGTGTTCGTTGCGAGGATCGCGCCTCGCTTTGCGATGCGATCGATCTGACCGAACACGTCCCGTTTGATCGCCATTGTCTCAAACACCGCCTCGATAATGAGATCTGCGCCCGAAAGGTCCGCGTAATCCGTTGTCGCGCGGATGAGCCCCATGCGTTTTTCGACATCGGCCTCCGACATCTTCCCTTTCCTGGCGCTGGCTTCGTAGTTCCGGCGGATGACGCCGACGCCGCGGTCAAGGGCCTCCGCATTCCGCTCGACGAGAGTCACGGGCGCGCCGATGTTGAGAAAATTCATCGCGATGCCGCCGCCCATCGTGCCCGCGCCGATGACGCCGACCGCCTTGATTTCGCGCGTCGGCGTGTCGGCCGGGATGTCGGGAATCTTCGAAGTCTGGCGCTCGGCGAAGAAGACGTAGCGCTGCGCCGCCGCTTCAACGCTCGCCATCAGCTCCATGAAGAGTTCGCGCTCGCGCTTCACGCCCTCGTCAAAAGGAAGGTCGACCGCCGCCTCGACGCATTTGACGATGTGTTCCGGCGCCTTGAATCCTCGAAAAGCCTTGGCGTTCTTCTTCCGGAACTCGGTGAAAATTTCCGGCTTTCCGCGCGCCGCGACGACTTTTTCGTTCTGGTCGCGCACGCGGACAAGCGGCGCAGACGACCGAACGAGCTCGCGAGCGAAGGCTTCCGCATCGTTTCGGAGACTCTTTTCGTCGGCGAGCCTGTCGATGACGCCATAGTCGAGCGCTTCTCGCGCGCCGATCGGGCGCCCTGTTGCGATGAGTTCGAGCGCGATTTCGGGCCCGACGATTCGCGGCAGGCGCTGCGTCCCGCCGGCGCCGGGGAGCAGCCCGAGATTGACTTCCGGCAACCCGACCTTGGCGGACGGAACCGCGATGCGGTAGTGGCAGCATAGGGCGAGTTCAAGGCCCCCGCCGAGCGCCGTGCCGTGGATCGCCGCGATGACGGGCTTCCTGACGTCTTCAATGAACGCGAGGACGTCGCCGAGGCTCGGGTCCTTCATCGGCTTGCCGAATTCCGAAATGTCGGCTCCGGCGAAGAAAGTCTTCCCGGCGCAGACAAGGACGATTGCCTTGATTGCGGCGTCTTCCGCGCAGCGCTTCACGCCGTTGACGATGCCGCGCCGAACCTCGTAGCCGAGCGCGTTGACGGGCGGCGAGTCGATTGTCACGACGCCGACGCCGTCATTGAATTCGGTTTTGAGCAGGTCAGACATCATTGCCTCGCGCCGGATTGGAGCGGTCACGCGCCCAGCAGCGGCCAGTTTCCCGCTTTTGCCGCGCGTCGGAGTAAGAAGCGCAAAGCGCGGAGGATGTCCACTATCGCCGGCGCCGCGGGCGGGCGACGCTCGACTGGAGTTCATATCTCCCGATCGAGGTGCTAGAAGCCCGCCATGACGAAAGACCTGTTGAAACTGCTCGATTTCTCCGGGAAGGCGGTCGTCGTGACCGGCGCCGCCTCGGGCATCGGCGCGGCGTGCGCGCGGGCCTTCGCGGAAGCCGGCGCCGGCGTCGTCCTCGCGGACGTCAATGACGAGAAGAACCGGAATGTCGCCGATCTCATCATGATCGACAATGACGTCCGCTGCGTCGCGCATGCGTGCAATGTGGCGAGCGACGAGGATTGCGACAGTCTCATCATCAGAACCCTCGATGAATTCGGCCGGATCGACGTCCTCGTCAACAATGCCGGAATCGTGTCGCCGGGCACAATCCTCGATCTTGCGCCGTCGGAATGGGACCGCGTCCTCGACGTCAACCTGCGGTCCTATTTCGTTCTGACGCAATTCGCGGCGAAGGCGATGATCGAGCGCGGCATTCCGGGCTCGATCATCAACATGTCGTCGGTCAACGCCGAACTCGCGCTGCCGAATCAGGTCGCCTATGTGGCGTCGAAGGGCGGCGTTCAGCAATTGACCAAGGCGGCCGCGCTCGGCCTCGCCCCGCATGGCATCCGCGTCAACGCGGTCGGGCCGGGCTCGATCATGACCGATCTTTTGATGACCGTCATGGCGGATGAAGCGGGAAGACGGAAGATCCTTTCGCGAACGCCGCTCGGCCGCGTCGGCGAGCCCGCCGAAGTTGCGAACGTCGCCCTGTTCCTCGCAAGCGACATGGCGAGCTACATCACCGGCCAGACGATCTTTCCGGACGGCGGCCGCATGGCGCTCAATTACACAGTTCCGGTCGATGGCGCGTAGGGCCCGCCTCGCCGTCGATATCGGCGGAACATTCACCGACATCGCGCTCGAGCTGGCGGACGGCGCGCTCGTGACGGCGAAGACGCTTACCACGCCGGCGGCGCCGGAGGACGGCGTCGTCGCGGGCGCGCATGAGGCGCTCGCGAAAGCGGGACTTGCGCCGGGCGAAATCGGCGTCGTCATTCACGGGACGACGCTCGCGACAAACGCCCTCATCGAAAAGCGGGGAGCGAAGGTCGCCCTTCTCGTCACCGAAGGACACCGCGACTCGCTCGAGATGGCCTACGAGAACCGATTCGAGCAATATGACGTCAATATCGACCGCCCGCCGCCGCTCGTTCCGCGCTGGCTGCGCCTTCCCATCCGGGAGCGGATGAACGCGAAAGGCGAGGCGTTGATCCCGCTTGATGAGTCGAATGTCTCGGTCGTCATTCCGACGATCGAGAAAGAGGGCGTCGAAAGCCTCGCGATCGGTTTTTTGCATTCTTACGCCAATTCCGCCCACGAGAACCGCGCCGCGGAAATCATCGCTCGCGCGCTGCCGCGGCTGTCGATTTCGCTGAGCTCCGACGTCGCGCCGGAGATCCGCGAGTATGAGCGGCAGACGACGACGGTCGCGAACGCTTATGTCAGGCCGCTGATGGAGCGGTATCTTCGGGCCCTCCTGAGCGCGCTTCGCGAGCGCGGATTCGCGTGTCCGTTCTTGCTCGTCACCTCCGGCGGCGGTCTTTGCACGGCCGAGACCGCGGCGAGGCATCCCGTCCGTCTCGTCGAGTCGGGACCGGCGGGGGGCGCCGTTCTCGCGGCGTCGCTGGCGCGCCGAATGAACATCGCGGAGCTCCTTTCGTTCGACATGGGCGGCACGACCGCGAAAATGTGTCTCATCGACGGATTCGAACCGTCGACCGCGCGGGTCTTTGAGGTCGACCGCTCCTATCGCTTCAAGAAGGGGTCGGGCCTGCCGATTCGCATCCCGGTGATTGAGCTGGTCGAGATCGGCGCCGGCGGGGGCTCGATCGCGCAAGTTGACGCCTTGAAACGCGTCAATGTCGGACCTCAAAGCGCGGGCGCGGATCCAGGTCCCGCCTGCTACGGCAGGGGAGGTAAGCGATTCACAGTCACCGATGCGGATCTAATGGCCGGCCGCATTCTGCCGGAACGCTTTGCAGGCGGGACGATCGCGCCGGCCATCGACGCCGCCGCCGCCTCATGCTAACGAGATGTCGCCCGGCCGCTCGGCGTCGACGCCGAGGAGGCGGCGTTCGCTGTCGGCGAGACCGTTGACGAAAACATGGCGGCGGC
>JACADX010000067.1 GCA_013389125.1 Parvularculaceae bacterium
GGGTAAGCGGCGCCAACCGCTTCCGCCCGTCATTCCCGGCGATGAAAACTGCCTAAGGCTGATACGCAGTCAAGTTCTCAATGACGGCCTGCTGCGCCTGACGATCGGCGTCGGGAAGCGGGATGAGGCCGAGTTCCTCAAGATAGCCGCCGGGCCCGGCCGCGTCATCCGACATGAATTCGGCCGCGTAGTCTTTCAGTCCGGAAACTTTCTCGACATTCGCCTTCTTCAGGTAGAAATACAGCGAACGGGAAATTTCGTAGGCGCCGGAGGCGATATTCTCCATCGTCGGCGCGACGCCGCTGACCTTGGCGGCTTTCACGCGGTCTGCGTTCTGATCCAGAAACGAATAGCCGAAGACGCCGATCGCGGTCGGCGTGTTGACGAGCGATTGAACGATCGCGTTGTCATTCTCGCCGGAGTCGATCCATTTCCCGTCCTCGCGGATCGTCCGCGCAATCCTCTCGAACGCCTTTTCGTCCGCCGCCTTGAGATCGGCGAGGCAAGGGACGGCTTTGGCGCCGTGATCCATGGCGATCTCGACGAAAGCGTCGCGCGTGCCGGAAGTCGGCGGCGGGCCGTAGACCTCGATGGGTTCGGCCGGCAGCGCCGGATCGATATCCGCCCAGGTCGAGTGCGGATTAGCAATGAGCGTGCAGTCGGCGTCGCTGGTTGGGATCTCCTTGGCGAGCGCGAGGTAGATCTGCTTCGGCGTGAGATCAAAAGCGGGGCTCGCGATCGCGTTCGCAAGCACGATGCCGTCAAAACCGATCTTCACCTCGACGATCTCCGCGACGCCGTTTGCGGCGCACTGATCGAACTCGCTTTTCTTCTGGCGGCGCGAGGAATTCGTGATGTCCGCGAATTTCGTCCCGACGCCTTCGCAGAAGAGCTTGTGGCCGCCGCCCGAGCCGGTCGACTCGACGACGACATTCTGGCCGGTCTTGCTCTTGAGCTCCTGCGCCACCTTGGTTGCAAACGGATAAACGGTCGACGACCCGACGATCCGGATTTCGCTCCGCATTTCGTCCGATGCTGTCGGGGCCGACACCCCTTCGTCGGTCGGCGCCGGCGCCGGCTTTTGGCCGCAAGCCGCGGCAAGAACGATGGCCGCGCCGGCGGCAAGTCTCAGATTCCTGTTCATTCTGGTTTTCCAGTTTTCCTTTCCTACGCCGCGCGATCGATCAGGCCGTAAAACGCGGCGAACGCACAGAGCGCGCCGTTCGGCCGGTCAATGCAGGGGATTCATGACAGGCGCGTCGCGCTAATATGACGGTTATGTGACGTTAAACGCGCCGTTCGCAGCCGCGGATGTCAGTCCGGGCGGGGCGCGCCGGCCGGCTGCGGGTCATCATGAGGCCCGTAACGGCGGTTTTCGTGCTGCGAACTGTCGTTTACTTCGATGCGGACCGTGACGTTTTTCGGCAACAGGGCCATGGCGACGAGCGCCAGAAACCCGACGACTATGAGGAATGACGACAGCCAGCGCGGCATCGGCCCCTCCGACCTGCGTGCGCCTTTATAGTCTATTGGAGGGACGCTTTCGAGCCGTCGCCCATGCCAGCGACTGGGGCAACTGCGCTTGGACGCCCCCCGGCGGAAAGCCCTTCTCGCGTCAGCAGCTCGACCCGCCCGGCTGGCACTGCGCGACGCAGTACTGATACGCCCAGTTGTCCCCGTGCCCTTCATATCCGTCACGGCAGCCGCTGAGACAGTCCGCCTCGTCGGCGACGCAAAGCCCCGCAAGGAGCGCATCGTCAAAGCTGCTCGACGCGCACGAGGACAGGGACAACATCGACGCGGCGCCGATCACGGCGCGGACAAGACAAGGGGTCATCAGAGTCTCCCAAAGCCGACATCGCATCGTCGCGCCGCAATTACGGTCGAATTTGGGCCGGCTAATCGGCGTAGCCGTGAAGGTCGCGGCGGCGCTTGGCGAGCGCGTCGATCTCCATAAGGTCGCGCACGAAGGCTTCGAACTGTCTCAATGGAATCATGTTCGGGCCGTCCGAGGGCGCCTTGTCGGGGTCCGGATGGGTTTCAGCGAAAACCGCTGCAACGCCGACGGCGACGGCGGCTCTGGCGAGCGTCGGCACGAACTCGCGCTCTCCGCCCGACGCAGCGCCCCGCCCGCCCGGCTGCTGAACGGAGTGCGTCGCATCAAAGATGATCGGCGCACCGGTCTCGGCCGCCATGATCGGCACGCTCCGAAAATCGGAGACGAGCGTGTTGTAGCCAAAACTCGCGCCCCGTTCCGTGATGAGGACGTTCGGGTTTCCCGCGCCGACGATCTTTCCGACGACGTTTTTCATGTCCCATGGGGCGAGGAACTGCCCCTTTTTCACGTTGACGACGCGCCCTGTCTTCGCCGCGGAGACGAGAAGGTCGGTCTGGCGGCAGAGAAACGCCGGAATCTGAAGAACGTCGGCGACGCCGGCGACGCGCGCGCACTGCTCGCGCTCGTGAACGTCGGTAAGCACCGGAAGGCCGGTTCTTTCCCGGATCTCGGCGAAAATCGGCAGCGCCTCATCGAGCCCGACGCCGCGCCTTGCGTCGGCGCTGGTGCGGTTCGCCTTGTCGAATGAGGTCTTGTAGATGAGCCCTATTCCGAGCCGGGCGGCGATTTCCTGAAGCGCAGCGGCGCATTCAAGGCCGTGCTGGCGGCTCTCAAGGGCGCAGGGGCCAGCAATGATTATAAGCGGCGCCGCGTTGCCGATTTCGAGAGTCCTTGCAGCGCCCTTCAGTCGCACAATCCGGTTAGCTGCGGCCATTCCTCACCCTATTGGCGTCGTCGCCGAACATTTCGTAAATGGCGGAGGCGGCCTTCGGTGGCAAGGCCGCGTCGAACCCGAGGCGCCCGGAATCATGAGCAACCATCTCGACGCCGCGCGCGACGTGCTCGCCCTTGAGATCGCCGGCCTTGAAGCCCTCATGGACTCGCTCGACGTGGATTTCGCCCTGACGGTCGACCTCCTCAAATCCGTCAAGGGCAAGATCATCGCGACCGGCATGGGCAAGTCCGGTCACGTCGCGCGAAAGATCGCGGCGACGCTCGCCTCGACCGGGACGCCGGCGCTTTTCGTCCATCCGGGCGAAGCAAGCCATGGCGACCTCGGAATGATTGCGCGCGATGACGCTATTCTCGCTTTGTCCAAGTCCGGCGAAACGCCGGAAATGAGCGATCTCCTCGCTTATGCGCGGCGCTTTTCCGTGCCGCTCGCGGCGATCACCGCCGGCGCGCAGTCGACGCTCGCGAAGGCCGCGACGACGAAGATCATCCTTCCTGCGGCGGCGGAGGCGTGCGGCGAAACGCGGGCCCCGACGACCTCGACGACGATGATGATGGCGGTCGGCGATGCGCTCGCCGTCGCCCTCCTTCGCGACAAGGGCTTCACCGCGAGCGACTTTCACGGCTTTCACCCGCGCGGCAATCTCGGCGCGGCGCTCCGCCGGGTGAGCGATCTCATGCACGGGCCGGAACGGCTGCCGCTCTGCATTGCGACGGCGCCGCTCGAGGACGCTGTCCGCACACTGAACGCCGGCGGTTTTGGCTGCGTCGGGCTTGTCGACAAGGATCGCAGCCTCGTCGGCATCCTGACCGACGGCGATCTGCGCCGCGCGTTCGGCCGCGTCGATCCGACGACGCCGGTCGACGCGATCATGACGAGGACGCCGAAAACCGTGACCCCCGACACGCTTGCCGGCGAAGCGCTGGCGCTTTTGAGCCGCGGAAAAATAACCGCTCTGTTCGTCACCGAGGACGGAAAGCCGGTCGGGCTTCTCCACGTCCATGACTGCTTGTCGACGGGCGTACTCTGATCAGCGTCGCCGGCGAAGGAGGCTCTCTGGGACCGTCGCCGAGTCCTTTGCGGCGTCGAGGTTGCGGCTCGACACGACGTCATTGTGTTTAAGGTCAAGGATTTCGACGTCCGCTTCCGCCGTCGTTTCGCGCGCGCTGACCCGCACCGGGCGCTCCAGCCGATCAGCGTTCGCTCCGGGCCGGGCCGCCATGGACCGCTCGATTTTCGCCGACAACTGCCGCGCTTCGACAACGACATCCTGGGCGTTCCGGAGATAGGACTCCGTTTCGCTGCGCGCCCGTCTCGCCGCGCCAGCCGAACGCGCCGCCATGATCATCATCGCAAGGCACAAGACGACGAGCCCTGCCGTCGCCGCAAGAATGACGAGCTGAACCGCCAGAGCGTCACGCGCCAGCAAATCGCCAAGCCCAAACGCGCTGAAAATGCTTTCGACGGACATTGCCGGCCTACCTTGAACTTTCTCACTGAGTCTTCTTTTTCTACCGGGTTCGGCGCATCCGGTCCACAAAGGCGCACGTAGAAGGGCCGATGACCAAAACCGTCTCCCTCGTCTGGTTCCGCCGCGACCTCAGGTTGAGCGACAACCCCGCCCTTGCCGCCGCGCTGCGGGGCGGCGATCCGGTCATCGGCCTTTATATCCTTGACGACCAGACGCTTTTCGCTCCCGGCGGGGCGCAGAAGTGGTTTCTTCATCATGCCCTTAATTCCCTTGCTGCGGGATTGGGCCGGACCGGCGTCCCGCTCCTCCTGCGGCGCGGCCGCGAAGCGGCCTGTCTCATCGCGACGGTCCGGGAAATAGGCGCGGCGAGAGTCTACTGGAACCGTCGCTATGCGCCGGCTGAGATCGAAACCGACAGGGCGATCAAAGGAGCGCTGACGGGCGCCGCCATCGAGGCGCAATCGTTCAGCGCGAGCCTGCTGCGCGAGCCATGGGAAATCGCGACGAAGGCGGGCGGGCCCTATCGCGTCTTTACGCCGTTCTGGAACGCGCTTCGCATGCTCGGACCCGCGCGGACCGAATGCGCGGCGCCGGCGCCGGCGCAACAGCCCAGCGAGCCTGCGGACTTCACAGTCGAACTTCAAAATCTTGATCTCCTGCCGCGCAATCCAGACTGGGCGGCGGCGTTCGGCGGCGAATGGCGCCCGAGCGAGGCTGGCGCGGCGGCGGCGCTCGCGGCGTTTCTTGATGGCCCTCTTTCGACCTACGCCGCCGACCGCGACAGGCCGGACCGGCGAGGGACGTCACGCCTTTCTCCGCACCTTGCGCTCGGCGTCATCAGCCCGCTGACGGTCTGGAACTCAACGCTGGCGGCGGTCGAGGGCGGCGCAATGACTGTGTCGAACGCTGAGAAATTCCTCTCGGAGCTCGCCTGGCGCGAATTCGCTTATCACCTATTCTATCATTTCCCGACGATGGCGTCGGCGCCGTTGCGGCCGGAATTTGAACGCTTTCCCTGGCGGGAGGATCCGGCGGCTTTTGACGCATGGGCGCACGGACGAACCGGCGTTCCGATCGTCGACGCCGGCATGCGCGAGCTCTGGCGCGCCGGCTACATGCACAATCGCGTCAGAATGATCGCTGCGAGTTTCCTGACGAAGAATCTGTTGATCGACTGGCGCAAGGGCGAGCGCTGGTTCTGGGATACGCTCGTCGACGCTGATCCTGCGAACAATTCCGCAAGCTGGCAGTGGGTCGCAGGCTGCGGGGCGGACGCAGCGCCCTATTTCCGGATTTTCAATCCCGTCTCGCAAGGGGAGAAATTCGATCCCAACGGCGATTACGTGCGCGCAAACGTCGCCGAGATCGCGGCGCTGCCGAATGAATTCATTCACGCGCCCTGGACGGCGCCGCAAGCCGTTCTCGACCGCGCCGGCGTCAGGCTCGGCGAGGTTTATCCCCGCCCAATTGTTGATCTTCGTCAATCACGGGAGCGCGCTTTGGCGGCCTATGACAGCGTGAGATCCCGGTCGTCTCTGGAAACTGGCCCTGTCAACGCCTAAATTAGGAAATGAAATGCAGACCGTAGCACCGATTGAGCGCGATGCGCGGGATGTCGGCGAGGAGTCCCGGGACAGGATCGTTTCGAGCCTGCCGCTCTTTATGCGCCTTGCCTGCAAGATGGCGTCTCGGGTGAGGTTCGGATCTTTGCGCTTCATTCTGCCGAATGGCCAATGGCTTGACTATTCGGGCGCCGAAGAAAAGGACGCTTATGGCGTCCTTGTCGTCAAGGATTACGCCTTCGCGCGTCGGTCGGTGCTCGGCGGCGACATCGGGTTCTTCGAAAGTTTCGCTGACGGTCAATGGGAATCGCCGAACGTCACCGACGTGCTTTACATTTTCGCGCGCAACGCCGATTTCGTGCGGGAAGCGTTTACTGCGACGCCCATCATCGCATTCTTCGACCGGCTTCGCCACAATCTCAACAAGAACACCCGCGCCGGATCGCGCCGGAACATTATGGCGCATTACGATCTCGGCAACAGCTTCTATGAGAAGTGGCTCGACCGCTCCATGACCTATTCTTCCGCCCGGTTTTCGGCGACGGCCTCCGACCTCGCCGCCGCGCAACGCAACAAATATTTGACGCTTGCCGATTCAATCTCGCTCAAGCCCGATGAACGCGTGCTCGAAATCGGCTCCGGCTGGGGCGGCTTAGCCGAATTAGCCGCCAAGGAGCGCGGCGCACGCGTCACCGGACTGACAATCTCGCCGGCGCAGCTTGACTATGCGCGCGCGCGCATCTTCCGCGAGGGGCTCGCCGATCGGGTCGAATTCAAGCTTCA
>JACADX010000239.1 GCA_013389125.1 Parvularculaceae bacterium
GGAAGCCCCTCGACGCCGAGCGCGGTCGAGACGACGGGAACGCCCATCGCCATCGCCTCAAAGGCCTTGATCCGCGTGCCGCCGCCGACGCGGAGCGGGATCGCATAGGCCGTCCCGCGCGCATGGTCGCGAACGTCGTCGACAAAGCCCGTGAACCGCCAGGCAAGGCCCTTGGCGGCGGCGGCCTCGGTCATCGCGCGCGGCGGATTCTTGCCGATCACGGCGAATGAGGCGTCCGGGCGCCGGGCTGCGACCAGCGGCCAGACCTCGTCCATGAACCAGGAGAGCCCGTCCTGATTGGCCTTCCAGTCCATCGACCCGGTGAAGACGATCTGCGGCGGGCCGTCCGGCCTCGGAGGCGCGTAGGAGAAGAACTCGGGATCGACGCCGGTCGGAATCGTGAAGGCGTTCGCCGCGCCGAAGTCCCGTCGGAAGGCGTCCGCGTCGCGTTCCGAGACCGCAATGACGGCGTCTGTCCGTTCGCAGGCCGCCGCCTCGAAGCGGCGCATTTTTTTCGCCTCGCGCGACCAGACGCGCTTCATGACGCCGGTCGCGACGTCGGCGTGCCGCTTCAGGATTTCCGTCTCGACATTGTGCGCGAAAAAAAGCGATTTCCCGGCAAGGCGCGGCGGCGCCATCGCCAGCGACTGGACATAATCGAAGACGACGAGATCGGGCCCGCGGCGGAGGGCGTTTGCGACCGCGCGCCTTGCCGGCTGATCGGCGTCCGACCACGCCGAAATCGGGATCGGGCTCAGGAAGCCCGCCGCGCGGCGCGCTTTCCAGAGCGCGCTTTTCGCCGCGGGGCGCCAGAAAGCCGTTTCGTCGGCGAGCGCGGCGATTTCCGCCATCCAGCGCGTTTCCTCGTCCTGCCGCGCCGGCATCAGGAGGCGCGTTTCGAATGCGCCGCCTTTCATATGCTTCAGGATGTTCGCGCTTCTGATCTTGCCGCCGGCGTCGAGGGGAAAAAGAAACTGCGGCGAGATGAAGAGAAGCGTCGGCTTTCCCGTCACCAGGCGACGCTCCGGTAATCCGCGCCGCACGCCTCAAGATCCTTGTCGCCGGATAGGTCGATGAGGATTTTCCCGACGCCGCGCTCGAGGATCGCGCCCTTGTCGACGCCGGTCGCATGACCGTAAATGACGATCTCGGCGGCGTCGACCGCCTCTTCGGCGTCCTTCGCCATCATCTCGACGAAATGCGGAATTTCGCGCTCGATGAATTCCTTGTTCTTGCCCATGAGGCGGCTCGCGTCGACGTAAGGGTCGACGATCTTCAAGGCGTAGCCCTTGCCGATCAGGCGTTCGGCGAGCGCGACATAGGGCGATTCCCGGAGATCGTCCGTACCCGGCTTGAAGGCGAGGCCGAAAAGGACCGCCGGCCGGCGCCCGCATGCCCTCACCGCCGCGAGCGCCGCCTCGAGATGGGCTTCGTTCGAGGCGAGCGCCGCCTTCATGATCGGCGCCGCGGCCCGCCCGCGCTCGGCGATCGAGATCATCGCGCGAAGGTCCTTCGGCAGACATGAGCCGCCGAACGCAAAGCCGGGCCGCAGATAGGCGGGCGAGATGTTGAGGACCGCATCCTTCACGAAGATTTCGAGCGCCCGCCGCGAGTCGACGCCGGCGGCCTTCAGGATGCGCCCCGCCTCGTTTGCGAAGGCGACCTTAAGCCCGTGCCAGGCGTTCGAGAGGAGCTTGATCGATTCGGCGACTTCGGGCGTCGTCCTGACGACCTCGCTTTCAACGCCGGCATAGAGCCGGGCGACGTCGTCATACGCCTTGTCGGAGAGGGCGCCGATGATGGTGAAGGGCGGCTGGCGGAAATCGCGAACCGATCGGCCCTCGCGCAGGAACTCCGGATTGAAGGCGAGACTGAGGCGACCGCCGAGCGGCTCGCCGGCGGCCTTTTCGAGGAGCGGCGCAAGGCGCCGTTCGGTCGTTCCCGGCGGCACGGTCGAGCGGATAATGACCGTATGCGGACGATCGCCGCCTTTGAGCGCCGCGCCGATCTCGGCGACGACGGCGTCGACGAAGGAAAGGTCAGGCGTTCCGTCGCGCGCCGTCGGCGTCCCGACCGAGACCAGCGACGCCTCGGCGTCGATCAGCGCCGCCGCCGCGTCCTTCGTCGCGCGAAAGCGCCCCATCGAGACCGCGCCGGCCGTCAGTTCGGCGATCATCTCCTCGACGATCGGCGCTTCGCCGCGGTTGATCATGTCGATCTTGGCGTCCGAGACGTCGACGCCGACAACCTCGTGCCCGAGTTCGGCGAGGCACGCGCCCGATACGGCGCCGACATAGCCGAGCCCGAAGATTGCTACTCTCATCGCCGAACTCCAGCCGCTGGAAAACGGTGTTTACCGCGGCAAGACTTAACGCTTTGGCGGAAACCCGCCGCCGGTTGCGCGAAAGGCGCCGCGCCTCGCCCTTCGCGCGAAGCGCGCCCGTCGGTCAATCCGGAATGGTTAAGAAAGGTTGAAAGCGCGGGCCGCCGGGCGCAGGATGCCTGCGATTCGAACCCGTTGCGTATGGAGTGCGCCATGTCGCGTCTTGCCGCCCTCATCATTGCCGCCGCATCCCTCGTCGCCGTCCCCGCCGAAGCGATGGTCGCCAAAACCGAGAACGGCGTGCGCGTCTGGCGCGGCGCGGCGCCCGTCGCGCCGATCGCGCCGTCGCTCAAAGGCGAAGGCGCAAGACCTTGCGCGCCGCCGGTCTCGCTCAATCTTTCCGTCAGCGTCTTGCCGCGCCGTCTCAACGTGCACAGTTTTCGCCGCAATGCGGCGTTCAATTGGGAGACGCGGCCTCCCTACAC
>JACADX010000068.1 GCA_013389125.1 Parvularculaceae bacterium
AGAAGCGAATGAAAACTGTCGAGGCTCGATTCCACATTGCCGCGCGCAATGCCGAAATCGGCAATGTCGTATCGCGACACGTAATAGCCTTTCGGCGTTGGCCCAGTCGAAACGAACGCGTAGCCTGCGTTAAAGGCGTTGATGGCTTGCTGGCTGACCGAAGCCGCTGAAAACAGCGCGAAGGTCTGTGCGCCTACGCAGTTGGAGCCGGCGCCGCCGAGGCAAG
The DNA here is from genome assembly GCA_013389125.1 of Parvularculaceae bacterium. Lineage (GTDB taxonomy): Bacteria > Pseudomonadota > Alphaproteobacteria > Caulobacterales > Parvularculaceae > Amphiplicatus. The sequence continues at coordinate 227 of JACADX010000068.1, forward strand.
CGGCCGGGACAATGAAGAAGATGATGCCATCGCGAACGGCGCGGATTTCGCTAGCGCCATCCTGGTTCTGGTCGGTCGCCTGCCACTGGATGCCGAGTTCATCAAGCACCGGACCGAGATTGGCGAGATCGAAATTCCGAACCGTTCCTGCGGGATTCGTTATCTCATACTGGACCTGCGCAACCGCAATCCCCTGTGCGCACAGCGAGGCGGCGAGCGCCGCAGCGGCCGTCTTCGTCATCGGGCAATCCCCTTGTCCCATTTGCACGCCGCAACCGGCCGGCGCCTGCCATGACCCCCCGCGGATCTGCTGGGATCGTCACCCATTGCCGCCGGAAAAACAAGGCGTCGATCCCCGCCCTTCCAACGGCTGTGTCCGATCCCTATCTTCTCGCCATGGCCGAATTTCTTGCTCCTCCCCCCGTCGCCCTGTCCGATCGCGCGGCACGCCGGATCGCCAAGGTCCTTTCAGGCGAACCGGCAGGGTCAATGCTCCGGGTCGCCGTCAATGGCGGGGGCTGTTCGGGCTTTCAGTACCACTTTGAGGTGACCCACGAGCAAAACGCTGATGACCTCGTCATCGATAAGGACGGCGTCCGCGTGCTTGTCGATCCGATTTCCCTCGAATACATGGCGGGGTCGGAAATTGATTACGCCGAGGAACTGATCGGCGCCTCGTTCAAGATCAACAATCCGAAAGCTATCGCATCCTGCGGTTGCGGAACGAGTTTTTCCGTCTAGGGCGTTCCTATTCCGCTGCTGGAAGGTGCCGGCAGGCATCCTCTTCGACCCTGCCGCCTGAAAAGACGAAGCCTTCGACCCCCGGAACATAGAGCATGTTCGTGAGGCGGCCCGCAAGATTGGCGTATGGCCTCCCCGGCGCCCGCATGCACACATGGCGGAGCGGAATGACCTCGCCGAGCGTCGAGAGCGCCTTGCCGCCGACAGCGCGGAACTGATCGAAATCATCAGGATGAACGACGTCCTTAGTCGACAGACCGAGAAGATTTTTCGGCGGCGCGCCGAACGCCGCTTCCGCCGCCGGGCTCGCATAGGTGATCTTGCCTTCCGGCGAAAAAATCAGCGTCACGTCGGACGAAGATTCTACGAGCGCCCGGTAGCGCTGCTCGCCCTCATGCGCGGCGTCAACCTGCTTCGTCAGCGCGGCAAGCAAATGATCGTTGCGCGAACGAAGTCGGATCGACCGAACGATCATCTGCTGCGTTGTAAAAGCGAGATAGGTTGTCGCCACGCCGTAAAGGACGATGACGGCGGCAATCAGGAGCCCATCATGTTCCGCGAAAAGCCCGTAAGAGACGGCCGCCGCCGACAGGGCCGGCACGTTGAACGCAAGAACCGATTTCCATGACGCCCCGGCCGACGCGATCGCGGCCGCCGTCATGCCGGCAATAATGAACGGGAGGTAAGCATTCGACATCATGCCGCTCACCGCGAATATCGGCGCAAGCGATCCCCAAAGGGCGCCGTTCACGGCCATCGCGGCGACGTGCATCCGGGTGAATTTTAAAAGCGCGTGTCCGGCGACCTGAGATTTTGCAAACCGCCGCCACATCAACAGGCGGACCATCGAAAGGAGCATGACCGCAGCGGCCCAGACGCCGATCACGACGCGGTCGATGCGACCCCATGCGACGGCGAGCGTGATGAGGGCGTTAATGATCGAAATCGTCGAGGCGATGGGCGCGCCGCGGAGCAAAAGCGCATGACGCTCGATCTTGATGTTAATCCGGTCAGCCGCCGTCAGTCCCGCATCGATGGTGCGCCGAGCGGGCTTGTTTGCGATCGCCGTCTTAAGCCCCGTAACCATTCTCTCTCCTGGTCGAAAATGAGGCTCTTTCATGAAACCACATGGCCGAGCGAGGTCAAGCCGCTACTGCAAGTTGTATGAACCCAAGTTTGCCGGCAATTCGCCAACATTTTGGAAATCTCCCATATTTTTCCGTAAGTTAACAGAAAACCCCTGCTGGTCGTGTTTGAGCCGCCCTGCAACCTGGCGCAGTTTTTTGCTTCGATCTATCAAGAAATCAGACGAAAATTGCGCCAGACTTGGCCGAGGTTGGATGTTGCGGCGCGGCAATATATCAAGGCGCTTCCGCATTTGTCGCAGCGAAATCCATGACCGAATTCCGGCAATCCGACGCGCTCGCCCGCATAACACCGTCGCCAACCCTGGCGATGACCCAGCTGGCACGGGACCTCAAGGCGCGCGGCAAGGACGTGATCTCGCTGTCGGTCGGCGAACCGGACTTCGACACCCCGGACCATATAAAGGACGCGGCGATCGCCGCGATCCGGCGAGGTGAGACGAAATACACCCCTGTCGACGGCATTCCCGAGCTTAAAGAGGCGATTATCCGGAAATTCCGGCGCGACAACCGCCTCGATTATACGCCGGCGCAGATCTCGGTCGCGCCAGGCGGCAAGGCGGTCATTTACAACGCGATCATGGCGAGCGTGAATGCAGGCGATGAAGTCGTCATTCCCGCCCCATACTGGGTCTCTTACCCCGACATCGTCCAGCTGGCGGGCGGAAAACCGGTCATCGTTAAAACGTCGCCCGCCGACGGCTTCCTTTTAAAGCGCGACGCGCTCGAGCGCGCGCTGACGCCGAGAACGAAGTGGGTCATCTTGAACTCGCCGTCAAATCCCTCAGGCGCCGCTTATTCGCGGGCGGCGCTCCGGGAGCTTGCCGATGTTCTCGTTGAACACCCGCGCGTCATGATCCTCACCGACGACATATACGAGCACCTCCTCTATTACGGCCATGAGTTCGCGACAATCGCGGAAATCGAGCCGAGCCTATTCGACCGCACATTGACGTTGAACGGCGCGTCGAAATCCTACGCGATGACGGGCTGGCGCATCGGCTACGCCGGCGGACCGACAAAACTCGTCGCCGCGATGGCGAAGATCATGTCGCAATCGACGACCAATCCCTGTTCGATCAGCCAGTGGGCGACGGTCGCCGCGCTCGATGGCGATCATGCATTCTTGAAGGCGCGAAACGACGCGTTCCGCGCTCGTCGCGACCGCGTCGTCTCGATGCTTAAGAAAGCCGAAGGACTTTCATGCCGCATGCCGGAGGGCGCATTTTACGTTTACCCCTCGTGCGCCGGCGCAATTGGCAGGACGGCTCCATCAGGCAAAAGGATACTCTCTGACGAAGATTTCGCGATGACACTTCTTGATGCCGAAGGCGTCGCCGTCGTGTTCGGCGGAGCGTTCGGCCTTTCACCGCATTTTCGCATCTCCTACGCGACGTCAATGGACGCGCTGGAGGAGGCCTGCCGGCGCATTCAGCGATTCTGCGCGGCCCTCCGCTGAGATTTATTCAGCGCTTTGATAGGCGATATTTCAATTATCTATTGGATCAATCTCGGCGCGCCCCCTATTTTCATTTGAGAGCCCGATGAAAGGACGCGCCCATGCAGCCCGTTAATACCGGCCTTGACGCCAACGCCCGCGCCGCCGTCGCCGACGGCCTCAACAAGGTGCTCGCCGACACCTATGCGCTTTACCACCGCACGCATTCCTACCATTGGAATGTGACGGGGCCGCAATTCGCGACGTTGCACGCGCTGTTTGAGGCGCAATATCGCGAAATGTGGGCTGCACTCGACGAGATTGCGGAACGGATCAGGGCCCTTGGCGCTTTTGCCGTGATTTCGTCGAAGCTTCCTGACGAGGGGGCGCCGCCCGCGAGCGACAAGATGATCAGAAACCTCCTCAATGACCATGAAGCGCTCATCCGACGCGCACGCGCCGCGCTTGCGGTCGCCGGCGAGGCAGGAGACGCGGCGACGGAGGACCTCCTGACCATCCGAATCCAGTCGCATGAGAAAACGGCGTGGATGCTGCGCGCGATGACGGAATGAAAAAGGCCGGACCTTGGGGGAAAGGTCCGGCCAGTTGTCGAGCAAGATCAGAGGGCTCACATTTGCTCGAACAGACGCCGGCGACAGCTGGCGGCGCTGGGGTGGTTGCGCCGTTCGGAGGGGGCGCGCTGTCGCCGGTGAACTCGTGCGACAAATGTAGGATCAAGCGCTGAACTTGCGAAGCCGCCCTGCCGCTTCAAAGGCACGGCTCATCGAACACGCGCCTGTGAGGATGAGAGCCGCCAGCGGCGGAGCGTCTCCTTCGCCGCCTTCGCTGTCTCGTTAAGCGGCTCGTAGCTCCAGTCTTCAAGGCGGCCGTCGAAGAACCGCGCGGCGCCGCGCGCGCGCAGGCTTTCGTGAAACGCGTCAAATTTGCCGGCGACGGCGAAAGGACGCCGCCGCAGACGCCAGATGTAAACGGGCCTGCCGGTCGACGCCGCTTCAACCGCCATGTTGACGCTATCTTCGGTTACGATCGTCGCGTCAGCGTCGGCGAGCATTTGAGGATATGGATTTGGGTCCGAGCCGCGAGAGCCCTCCCGCCAAAAGGTCGTCGCCGCGGCGCGCTCAACCCGCAGCGCCTGATTCAGGACTTGCACCGCATCCGCCGGCGTCCGCCGCGATGTCGTAACGACAAGTTCGATGCCGCTATCGGCGAGCAAACGCAGCTGCTCTCCAAGGTCTCGCGCCTCCTTTGACGCGAACTGAAAGACGCGGTTCGGACCGCCGACCAGCACCGCAAGTTTCTTGGCCGCGTTCGGCGGTTTTTTGACCACGCAGTTCGCCGACGGCAGGCGGTTCGGAGAACCGATGATTGAAATGACATTCGGCCCGATGAGGCGATCGTGAACGGGCGGGATCACGAGGTCGAATTTATTTAGCGGCGCGCGCGGGTCCTGGATCTGGACGGTGAAGGTCCTTGGCGAACGCGCTTTAACGGCGATCGTCAGCGGAACCGACAGACGACCGCATCCGATCCAGATGTCAGGATAGGGCGCTTCAAACTGCGCACCGCCGGGGCGAACCCGAGCGAAGGGATCGCCCCAAAGCTGGCGCGGAAGGCGATTCCAAGGCGAACCAACCTCGACCGTCTTTCGCACGATCGCAAGTGGCGTTTCGCGCCCGATCGCCTCGGCGAGCCCCAGCGCTTGCGCTTCGATCCCAACGCGACCGTCCGTGACAACCCAGCATGTTGGCGCTTCGGAAGGCGGCAAATTCGACATCGGCGGAGCGTCCGGATGATTCGTTAACGCGCATTAATCACGTCTGATTACCGAACCGCAACCGCAATTGGGCAAACATTCGGTTTGCTGCGAGGGCGCATGTCTCGGCTTTTTTCCGCGTTTGACTGGGTGTCGGACGCTGTCATTGTAACTAACGCCGATCGCGCGGCGCTTTACGTCAACGACGCTTTTTGCGCGCTGTTCGGCGGCGCACCCGCTTCATGGCCGGGCGCGAAGTGCCCGATTGATCCCGACCCGGAAACAGGCCGCGCCATCTCCCGCCACGAGAATCTGGGGTCGACATACGACTGGACGTCAAATGACGGACCGGACGGCTTGCGCGTTTACATCGGGCGCGAGATCAAAGCGAACGGCAATCTGGCGCCGCACGACGACGTCGAAGGCGGCTTCAAGTCGCGCCTTCGCCTCTTCGCCACCATGAGCCACGAAATGAGAACGCCGCTCAACGGCATCCTCGGCATGAGCGGCCTTCTTCTCGACACGCGTCTTGAACCGTCGCAGCGGGCCTATGTCGACGCCATTCATGAATCCGGCACGTCGCTGCTATCGCTCATCAATGACGTGCTCGACTATTCGAAATTCGCTGCGGACCAGATGGAAATCGCATGCGACAGTTTCGATATTCGCGCGCTCGTGCAAGGCGTCACGGAGCTTCTTTCGCCCCGCGCCGCGCAAAAGGGCGTCGAAATCGCCTCTTTCGTCGATCCGAGAACGCCCTACCGACTCATCGGCGACGAGATGCGCTTGCGGCAGGTGCTCCTCAATCTTGCCGGCAACGCCGTCAAGTTCACGGAGCGAGGCGGCGTTACAATCGAAGTCCATGTTCGCGGCAAGTCGCCATCGGCCGTATGCCCGTTTCGCATCGATGTCCGCGACACCGGCGTTGGAATCGCCGATGAAGACAAGGCCCGCATTTTCGAGGAGTTCGCGCAGGCCGAATCGGGTCGGGCGCGGAAATTCGAAGGAACAGGTCTCGGCCTCGCCATCGTCAAGAAGATCATCACGGCGATGAACGGCGAGGTTCGCGTTGAAAGCGCGCTGGGCTCTGGCAGCGTCTTCTCCGCCATGCTCGCGCTCAAGGTTGACGACGCGAACGCCGAGGAACCGCTGATGATGCGCAATCCGGCGCAGCCGCTTGTCATCGCCACGCGATCGCCGATTGTTGCGCGCTACCTTGACCTTCAACTGAAGGCGGCCGGCGCGCGCTCGATCGAGATTGTCGCATCCGCGGCGCAAGCCTGCGCCGCGCTCGAGCGCGAACCGGCGGCGATCGCGCTTGTCGATCTTGATATCGCTGTCGAGGGCGGCATGAGGATTGCAAAATCCGCGAGCGCTTCTTACGTGATGCTGACGCCAACAACGCGCGGCCGCGTTGACGGTTTTCTGAGGATCGGTTTCACGGGCTTTCTAATCAAGCCCATTCGAGCCGCGACCCTTGTCGGCCTGCTGAACGCATCGAAGGTCGCCTCTCCGCAGCGGCGCAAGCGCGATCGCGATGACGCGCCGAAGGTGGAAAAAGAGGCGCTCAGCATCCTCATCGCCGACGATAACAGGATTAATGCGCTCCTGACGCGCACGCTCGTCGAACGCGCCGGCCATAAGGTCACGGTCGCCGAAAACGGCGAGCGCGTTGTCGCCGCGCTCGCGCGCGAGCCGTTCGATCTCATTCTCATGGACGTTCACATGCCGACCATGGACGGCCTCGCCGCCGCGCGGAAAATCCGATCCGGCGGCGGTCCAGCCGCGGCGACGCCGATTATCGCTTTCTCGGCCGATGACGCAGCGGCTGAACGCGCGATCTGCCTTGAGGCCGGCATGGACGATTATCTGACGAAGCCGGTCGATCCCGCTGAATTGCTCAAGGCGATCGCCAAATGGCGCAATGGCCGCGATCCTGTCCGCATCGCGTCGTGAACCCGGTCGAGCGACCGAAAAATGCGGTTTCCAGCATGTTAACGGCGAAGGAATCGGGCAGCGGCGCCGATCGCTTAAGGCGACCTTAAAAGCTCCGCGCGCAATATATCCAATCGACGGGTGAGCGGCGGGATGAACGACATAGCCCTGAAAATTCTGTGGGCGGATCTCGGCAAGGCGATCGCGATGGTCCTCGGCGTCGCCTTCTCAACGCTGCTGATGGCCCAGCAGGCGGCGATCTTCGTCTGCCTTATGGGAAATTCCGCCTCGCACATCACGACCGCGCAAGATGTCGACATCTGGATCGCCGACCCGCGCGCCGATTATTTCGACGACCCCGGTTCCGTTCCCGTCGCGCTCGTCGAACGCGTGAAAAGCGTTCCCGGCGTCGCTTACGCGGCGCCCTTCATTCGTTCGAGCGTGTCGCTCGACAGTGAGAGCCTTGTCGAGCAGGGCGTCCTCATAGGGCTCGACCAGAACTCTTTTCTCGGCGCGCCGCAAGCAATGGTGATCGGCTCGCTCGACGCGCTTCGCGCCGCCGAGACGTTCATCGTCGACCGACGGGGATATGGCGACATCTGGCCGAACGAGGAAATCGTTCTCGGCAAGGTTCTTGAAGTCGACGGCCGCCTCTTGCGCCTTGTCGGCGTCGCCGATCCGCCCTCGCCTTTCATCTCGATGCCGCTCATTTACACGAGCCTATCAACGGCCTCGCTCGTCCGCCGCGGCCTTGCGCCGGGCTTTGTCGTCGCGCGCGCAAAGGACGGCGCGGACACGAAGGCCGTCGCGGCGGCGATCGCCGACGCGACCGGTTACGGCGCCTTCGACAAGGAGTCGTTCAGCCGGATGACGGTCGACTATTATCTCAAGAACACCGGCATTCCGATCAATTTCTTTATCACCGTCGCGCTCGGCTTCATCGTCGGAGCGGCGATCGTCGCGCAGACCTTCTACCTCTTCGTCACTGAAAATCTCCGCCATCTCGCCGTCTTCAAGGCGATGGGGGCGACGTGGCGGCAACTCGTGTCGATGACAGCCGTCCAATGCCTCATCGTCGCCGCCGTCGGGTTTAGCCTCGGCATCGCCGGCGCTTCGTGGTTTTTCGAGACCGTGCCGGCGAAGGTTCCGGCATTCAAGGGCTTCTACCTGCCCGCGGGCGTCGCGCTCAAGGTCGGGCTCGCGATATTTGCGATCGCCCTTCTTTCCGGCGCCGTCAGCATCCAGCGCGCGGTGCGCCTTGCGCCGGCATACGTGCTGAAGGGTTGAGCCATGGACGCAGCCGTCGCCTGCCGCGATCTCAAGATGCAGTTCGGCGAAGGCGAAAACGCCCAGTTCGTTCTGCGCGGCGTGTCGCTCGACATCAAGC
>JACADX010000069.1 GCA_013389125.1 Parvularculaceae bacterium
GACTTCACCCGTCGCCGCCGCAGCTGCGTCAGCAGCTTCACCTGCTTCTTCCGCAGCGTTCTCGACCGCAGCTTCGGTTTCCGCGTTCTTCTTCGCACACGCCGTCAACCCGCCTGCGGCGAGCGAAACGGCCAACAAAATCAACCACTTCTTGCTCATGATCCTTGCACCCCTGCTGGCGCCGTCGGGAATTCGGCGGCGGAATCGAGGCGGTTTTGTCAGATTTTGTTTGCGCCGTCAAAGCGTTGCTGAGGTTAATGCTTGGAAAGCTCAACCCGGAAATCGCCGATTTCTCGAATAAAAGGGGGCGGATTGCGGTTTTCAACCGCGACGTGAAGCCTGCGCAAGGTTGGCGAGGCGTCGTGACGCACCTTGCAACAAGTCACGCTTGCGCGGCGCCGGCGCGACGCTGGCCTTCAGGCGCAAAGCGCGCGAAAACTCCCGCGCTTCTTGGGAGGAGATCGCCAATGCGGCCAGCTGTCATCGCCTTGCTCGTACTTGCCGTCGCCTGCGGGCGAAAAACCGAAGCCCCGGTCGAAGCGTCGGCCGCCGCCGAGACTGCAAAGCCCGCGCAAGCTGCCGAAGACGCAGCACCGGCGCGTCTTGACGATTCGTGGCCGGCGAATTTTCCAAAACCGTCCGTTGACTACGCCGGCGTCTATGATTTCGGCGCGGCGGGTGAAATGACGGAAGTGAAGATCGCCTCGTCGGGCGCAAAGCAGCGCATCGCGCTTCCGCCAGGGGCCGCGTTCGGCGGTGCGAACGGCCAATGGTCGCAAGTGATGCTCACCGAAGGCGCAGGCGCGACGATGATGATGTGGCCGGAAGGCGAAGGCGCGCCGAAGATCGCAACGACGATGTCGCGCGCCGATCTCGGCGCCGCCGCTTCGGCGTTCGGCGTCGACGCCGCGCGCCAGGCGCGCGCGCAAAAGACGGGTACGGATGAAGTCGCCGGCGAGGCCTGCGCGGTTTATGAAATCGCCGCTGAGGCGCAAGGCGATGCGCCAGGGAGCGCGTGCGTGACGCGCGACGGCATTCCCTTGCGGGTCGTCAGCGGCGGGCGGACGGTGATGCTCGCCAAGTCCATCTCGCGCGGCGCGCAAGATCCTGCGCTGTTCGCGCCGCCTGCCGGCTATGAAGTCGTCGACATGGGCGAATGCATGCGGCTCAGCGCGGAAATGATGGACGCGGTCAAGTCGGGCGCGATGCCCGACATGTCGGTGATGGGGCCGAAAATGGAGAAATGCCGCGCCGTCAGCGAAAAAATGGGTTCGATGGTCGGCGCGCAATAGCGCCGGCGAAGGCCGCCGGCGGCGACCTCGTCCGCATTTTCCGAATTGCAGGTCGGGAAGCGCCGCCTAGAGCTTCGCGCCTCGATTCGGAATGAGGGCGCACACTCCAGGCTTTGATTTGCGCGGCGTTCTTGCGCAAAACCGCGCACACTTTTGCGCACGCCGCCTAGAGCTTCGCGCCATTATCGCTTTTCAAAATGCGTGATCTTGGTGAGGAAGGCGGTCGTTTCGCCGAGCCGCCGAAGCCCCGCCGCCGCAAAATGCCGATCGAGATCAAGCCGGCAATAGCTGTCGTAATAGGGCTCATGGAAGCCGCGCGGAAAATTCTCGAGGAGCGTGTCGAGCCCCGGCTCGTCGCCGTATTGAATCGTGTCGACAAGGATGAACGCGCCGCCCGGACGCAAGACGCGGGCGATTTCGAGGGCGACGTCGGCGCGGATTTTCGGCGGCAGTTCATGAAAGAGATAGACCGCTGTCGCGATGTCGAATGACGCGTCGACAAGTCCTGTCGCTTCCGCCTTCGCTTCAACGAAACGGACGCTGCGGAAACGCGCGAGCGCGGTTCGCGCCTTTCCAAGATAAGCGGGCGAGAGGTCGAGCGCCGTCGCGCGAAGGTAAGGCCAATTGTCGAGAACGCTTTCGAGAAAGCCGCCGGCGCCGCAGGCAAGGTCGATAAGGTCGGCGCTGGCGCAATCGCGACCCTTGAGGGCGCGCCGTATGAATGGAAGCGCCTGACGCCGCATCGCGGCGGCGGCGCCCGTGAACAGCGTTTCGACCTGCATGTCGTAGCGCTCCGCCGACGCCGCCGACAGCCAGCCGTCGGTCTGGAAATGGAAGTTCTGGAGGTAATAACGCGGATATTTCTCCGCGGCGCCTGCCCGCATCACCTCCGAGTGGCCGTTCGCATGTTTGCGCCGCGCGACTTTTTCAGTGTCGGAGAGATAGTCGCGCGAAAGCGCCGCGAGCCTCTTGAGCGAAGGCAGGCGCCTCAACTCGACCGGCATTCGATATTCGCCAGTTTCGATGTTCTTCCAGTCAACGCGGAACAGCGCGCGGAACGATTCCTTGAGGCGCGCGCGGTCGAGCGGCGCGAATTCCTCCGCATAGGGCGCCTCGCCGGGCCGCGTCAGCGGTCCCATGCGGCGCCGGCCCGCGAAATAATGGGCCGTATACCAGGCGACGCGCGCAACTTGCGATGCGCCGTAAAAAGCGCGTTTGACGCCGGTCGTCGCGAATGAGGCGCGCGGCAAGGCTCAGCCCTTCCGGAAAATCCCGACGAGTTCAACGTGGGCGGAATAGACGAATTGGTCAACCGGAACGACGTGCGACAGCCGGTAGCCGCCCGACACGAGCAAGACGGCGTCCCGCGCGAACGTCTTCGGGTTGCACGAGACGCCGACGACGAGGGCGACGCCGCTTTGCGCGATCGCCGTCGCCTGCGCTTCAGCGCCCGCGCGCGGGGGATCGAATATGAGCGCGTCGAAGCCCTTAAGCTCCTTTGCTGAAAGCGGCCGCTCGAAGAGATCGCGCGCCTCGACCTTGACCGGATTAATGTTCAAACCCTCGCGCTGTGCGGCGCCGGCGGCCGTCGCCAGCGCGGCAATCGCGGCGCGGTCCGCATCAAACGCGCTGACGGTCGCCGTCCTGGCGAGCGGGAGCGCAAACGCCCCGCAGCCGGAAAAAAGATCGGCGATTTTCCTCGATTCCGCGAGCGCCTCTTTTACAAGACCGATCAGCGCCGCTTCGCCCTCCCGGCTCGCCTGCAGGAAAGAGCCCGCAGGCGGCGTCACGGCGAGGCCGTCAAAGCGGACGACCGGCGCGGCGAACGCGACGATAGGCTCGTCGTTGACGGTCATCCGCACGATTCCCGCCCGGCGCGCCGCTTCGATGAGCGCGGCGCGTCCTCTCCCTTCAGGCGTTCGGATCTTGCCGATCGCGACAGCGTCAAGGCCGTTTTCGCACTGCGTGACGGAAAGATCGAAGGCGCCGGCGTCGATTGTTGCGGCGAGCGCGCGCAGCGCCTGGAGCATGTCGGCGAGATTCCTGTCGAGGATGAGGCAGTCCTCAAGATCGACGATTTCCGACGCGCGGCGCGCGTTAAAACCCAAAATCGCGCAATCGCCAAGCTTTCTGACTGCAAATGTTGCGCGGCGGCGCGAGGCGGCGGGCGTTTCAAGGGTCGGCCGGACCTCCGCTTCGCCGAGCCCTTCACGAGCAAGCGCGTCGACGACCCGCGCGCGTTTCCAGTCGCGGTAAAACGCGCGCGTCACATGCTGAAGCGAACAGCCGCCGCATTGCCCGTAATGCCGGCACGGGGCCGCGGCGCGATGCGGCCCGGCCTCTTTCAGGGCGATGACCTCGCCGCGCCCGCCGCGAATGTCGATCTCGACGACATCGCCCGGCGCGGTCAGCGGCGCGTAGATGCGCGCGCCATCGACAATCGCAACTCCGTCGCCGGCCGCCGCGATTTCCGCGATACGGGCGACGGCGCGGCGCGGCGGCGTTTCGCGCGATCTATGCCGACTTGATCGCCCCAATCAGAAATTCCCTGTTGCCGTCGCCGCCCTCGATCGGACTTTCGATGACGCCAGCGGGAGGCCAGCCCTCGCCTTTCAGCCACTCGCCGAGGGTGCGGGTCAAGGTGTCGAGCTCCGCATCGCTCGCCCTGGCGCGGCCGCCTTTGCCGATCTTTTCAGGCCCGAGCTCGAATTGCGGCTTGACGAGCGCGATGAGGCGCGCGTTCGGCGCGGCAAGCGCCATCGCGAAGGGCAGCGCCTTCTTCAAGCTGATGAAGCTGACGTCACAGACGATGACGTCGACGCTTTCCGGCACGAGCGCGCGCGTCAGGTCCTTCGCATGCGTCTTTTCAAGACTGACGACGCGCGAATCGCGCGCGATCCGCTCATGCAACTGACCAAATCCGACATCGACCGCGTAAACCTTCGCGGCGCCTCGCCGCAACAGCGCCTCCGTAAAGCCCCCGGTCGACGCGCCAAGATCAAGGCAGATTCTTCCTGAGGGATCGATCTTGAAGGCCCGCAACGCGGCTTCGAGCTTCAGGGCCCCGCGCGACACGTAATCATGAACGTCGCCGGAAACCTCGAGCTGCGCATCGGCGGCGACTTCGGCGGACGGCTTGTCGAGGACCTTTCCGCCGATCCGAACAAGTCCCGCCTTGATCGCCGCTTGCGCCCGCGCACGCGAGGGGAAGGCGCCGCGCTCAACGAGCAGGAGATCGAGGCGATGTCTCGCGGTCACTTCGGCTCAACTGCGCGGCTTTCCGCGCTTTCAAAGAACGCCGCGGTCGCCGCATCCGCCGGATACATGAGCTCGATGCGAATTTCGCTGGCTTCGACGTCCTGGACCGAGCCGAATTGCGCGATCGTCGAGAACAGGGAGAGGCGCCGGCCGTCGATGTTGAGCGTCGTCGGTATGACCGGCTGATTGAAATCGACGGCGCCGAGTTCGGCTGCGGCAAGGCGCGGATGCTCCGCAAGGCGCATCGCCAACGCTTCAAGAGCAGCGTCGCCGCCGCGATGGGAAATCTCGGCTCGAAGGCGCAGCAGAGAGAGGAACGCCGTTTCCTCCCAGTTTTCGATAAGGCCGGTCGCCTCGACCGCTATGAGCAGCTCAACCATATTCGAAACAGGCCCCATCGGAGCAAAAAGCGCGTTCGCCGCTTCATTGGCGTCGATAATATTCCACGTGAGGTCGATCGCTACGCCAGGATAAGGCGCATGCCGTTCTAGGGTCATTGAAATTGCCTTTCGAACCGGCGCGAGATCCGGCGCATGCGCTGGGAGAACCGGGAACGCGGCCGCAAATCCCGCCAACTTCAGCGCCTCGTTCGCAGCGCCTTTAGGCATCCCAAGCGCGTTTGCGAGCTTAAGGATCATGCCGCGGCTCGGCGCCGCACGGCCGGATTCGAGGAAACTCAGATGGCGCGAGGATACGCCGGCCGCGAGCGCAAGTTCGAGCTGGCTAAGACGCCGAAGCTGGCGCCAGTCGCGCAAGACAGCGCCGAACTCCCTTTTCATGCCTTGCGCCCCGTCATGAACCGACCCCGAGATTAGCGCCTTCGCGCGACAGCGCCATTACCTCGGAGGTTATTGTTTCTCGCCCGACGACGGCGGAAATCTGTCCTTCAATGAAAGAAGGAGCCCATGATGTCGCCGAAAACAGCCGCCCTCCTTACCCGAATTAACGCCGTCGGCTTTGCGCTTTTCGCCTTGTTCTGGGCGGGCGCCGCTTTTCCCGGTCTCGACGGACCCGCCCGGTTCCTCCTCGACCTCTTAGACTGGCCGCTCGACGGAACGCCGGGCGCGCTCGATCAATATGCGCGCTGGCTGAGCGCCATCGGCGCTGGGCTGACCGGCGCCTTTGCGACGATGTCGTGGTTTGTCGTGGCGCCAGCGATCGAGCGCGGCGATGTCACGGCGCGGAATGGCGCGCTCGCCGCGATCACGGTCTGGTTCCTTGCCGACAGCGCAGGGTCGATCGCTTCCGGCGTCGCCCCGAATGCCGCCTTCAATTCGGTCTTTTTCGGGCTTTACGCGGCGCCCTTGCTCGCGATGAGACCTTTCCGCGCCGCCGGCGATCAGGCGGCGAAAGGCTGAAATGGGGGGATGGATCGCAAGCCGCAGCGCGCTAGAAGCGCCCCATGGGCAAGACATTCGATCTCCTGTTGAAGAACGGGACCGTGGTCAATCATGACGGCGAAGGAATGCGCGATGTCGGCGTCGTTGGAGGGAGAATCGCCGACATCGGCGACCTCTCGCGCGCATCGGCCGGCGAGACGATTGACTGCGCGGGCTTGCACGTCCTCCCCGGCGTCATCGACACGCAGGTGCACTTCCGCGAGCCCGGTCCGACGCACAAGGAGGATCTCGAATCAGGAAGCCGCGCGGCGGTCCTCGGCGGCGTCGTCGCGGTCTTCGAAATGCCGAACACCAATCCCTTAACGACAACGCCAGCGGCGCTCGAAGACAAGCTCGCGCGCGCCTATCGCCGGATGTTCTGCGATCACGCGTTTTATGTCGGGGCGACGCATCAAAACCCCAAGGACCTTGGCGAGCTCGAACGCATGAAAGGCGTCTGCGGCGTCAAGATCTTCATGGGCGCCTCGACCGGCGATCTCCTCGTCGAGGACGATGCGGGCGTCCTTGACGTTCTGCGCCATGGGCGCCGGCGCGTCGCCGTCCACTCCGAGGATGAGTTCATGCTGCGTGAAAACAGGAAATTCGCGCGCGACGGCGACTGGACGTCCCATACCGAGGTAAGGACGGCGGAAGCCGCGGTCTCGTCGACGAAACGTCTCCTCCGTCTCGCGCGCGAGGCTGGGCGGCGCATCCATGTCCTCCATGTCTCGACGGCGGAAGAGATCCCGCTCCTCGCGGCGGCGAAGGACATTGCGACGGCGGAAGCGACGCCGCAACATCTGACGCTCGCCGCGCCGGATTGCTATCGCGCGCTGAAGGGTCTTGCGCAGATGAACCCGCCGATCCGGGACGCGCGCCATCGCGACGGATTGTGGGAAGGAATGCGCCTCGGGGTCTTTGACGTCATCGGCTCCGATCACGCGCCGCACACGCGCGAGGAGAAGGCAAAGCCCTATCCAGCCTCGCCGTCCGGCATGCCGGGCGTGCAAACGCTCGTCCCTGTCATGCTCAATCACGTCGCCGAAGGACGGCTAAGCCTTGCGCGCTTCGTCGATCTCGTCTGCCATGGCCCGAACCGGATTTTCGGGATCGCCGGCAAAGGCCGGCTCGCCGCCGGATACGACGCCGATTTCACGATCGTCGACCTGAAGCGCCGGGAGACGATCTCCAATGCGCAGCAGGCGACGCGCGTCGGCTGGACGCCGTTCGACGGGATGGCGGTCAAGGGCTGGCCGGTCATGACGATCATCCGGGGACGGACGGTGATGCGGGAGGGAGAAATCCTCGGACCCGCGGCGGGCGAACCGGTGCGGTTCCAGGAGACGGTTTGATCAACGCCCAAAAAAAGCGGCGGCCCCGTTGAGGGGGGCCGCCCCC
>JACADX010000090.1 GCA_013389125.1 Parvularculaceae bacterium
CAGATTGTCGAGCCTCAACCGCCCGCCGCCGAGATCGAAGCAGGCTTCGTCGGCGAACGCGCGCGCTTCGCGGTCGATCGCTTTCTTCAGGGCGGCGAAGCACGGCGCGCGCGCCGTCAGATCCGTCAAGGATCCGTAAGAGGTGTAGCCGGGATAAGCGTTTTCGCGCGACCAACGCCGTCCCGCCCTGTCTTCTTTCGCAATGACGCGCGCAGCCTTGACGATGTCGGCGTTGAGCGCCGCCGCATCCTCGACGACGGCGCGATGAACGCGGGTGACGAAATAGGTCAGAACTTCGGACTTGCTGCGCCGCATGGCGCGGGACGCTAAGCGGCGTCGCGCAGGGCGTCAAAGCGCGGTTCCGCCGTCCGCTTCCCGGACGCCCCGCAATAGCCTTCTTGCGATCGGCGGTTGAAAGAAAGCTGCCGTCAGGGGAATGCGGGTAGGGTAATTCCGCGGCGCGCCGGTTATCGTCGCCCCATGACCGACAGGCGCGGACGCCCGCCCCATGACGACCAGTTGACGCCCGCCGAATGGCGGGTCGTCGAGTTCGTTCGTCATGGGCTCACCAACAAGCGAATCGCCACGCAACTCGGCGTTTCAGTCGACGCAGTGAAATTTCACGTCGCGAACGCGCTTTCAAAACTCGGGCTCGACGATAAGCGCGCGCTCCGCGGCTGGGACGGCGTTTCGAAAGCGAGCGCCCTTCATGGAAAGGAACGGATGATGAGCGGACTTGCGCTGGGGCCGATCGGACAGATCGCCAGAACGGTGAAAGACATCAGGTCGGCGGAGGCCTTCTATAAGGAGACGCTTCGCCTCCCGCATCTTTTCACGTTCGGCAACCTTTCGTTCTTCGACTGCAACGGCGTCCGGCTTTTTCTCTCGCAAGGCGACGGCGACGACGCGGCCTCGATCCTCTATTTCCGCGTCGACGACATTCACGGCGCCCATGAGGAATTGAAGGCGCGCGGCGTCAAGTTCACCGATGCGCCGCACATGATCCACAAACACGCCGACGGAACCGAGGAATGGATGAACTTCTTCGAGGACGATGAGTCGCGCCCGCTCGCCATCATGGCGCAGGTCAAGAAGTGACGACGCCTGCTTGCGCGCCGCGCGCGAAAGCGGGAAATTGCAGGACCGGTCCTCAAGACCGGTAAAGCTGCGCCAGCCGAAGCCGGCCAAGACCGTCACGCATTATCGCGCTTCGCCGCCAGCGCTGGACCGCCATGCATATTGCCCGCGAGACCGCCGTCTCGGCGGGGAAGTTTCTTTAAACGCCGCAACGGCGAGCTCGTTCCGCGCGTGATGGCGCGGCCGCGCCGACAATTTGCGAAAGCCCATGGCTTTCAGCTCCCGGCCGACCGTCGTTTCATCGAGCGAGACGCCGTATTCGGCGTTCAGCCATTGCGCAATATCGCATAGCCGCCAGCGCACGACGCCGTGCGCCGCCGTGATCGGACCCGTTTCGACGACCCCCTTCAGGGCGAGCCGCTGTTCATCGGTAAGTTTCGGCGATGGACCCGGCGCCTTCCTGCCGATCCGGCCGTCAGGGCCCCGATCGTTGAACCGGAGAACCCAGTCGCGCACGCTTTGCAGCCTCACCCCGCCGATCTCCGCCGCGGAGCCCCGGTTCGCGCCGTCGTCGATAGCCGCCAGCGCCAGCAGTCGCCGCGTCTGATCCGCATCCTTCGCCCGGCGCCAAAGCGCGAAGCGACTTCCCCCTCAAGATCCGATCGCAACCGGATCGCAACACTCATGGCGAATCGCCCTCGTTCGCCATCTTGAATCAGCCTGCGGTCGTCAGGGGAATCCCACGTGAGTGAGAAACCGTGCAGGGTGGTGTAAAACACGGATCTACGAGATCCGCTTGCCCCGGGCTTGTTCACCGAAGTCCCACACTATGCCATCCAAGCGTAGGCGCAATTGGGAGCATTTTCCGTATGAGTCCCGATTACACCAACAGGCCTGGAGGCGCGGAGCCAAATTTGTCGAGACCGCTGGCGAGAACTTGCCCGCCAGGAGCCGCTCCGGTCCGCACCCTAGAGCTTCGCGCCATGATTCGGAATCGGGGCGCTCGCTCTAGTCATTGTTCGTCGCGGCGTTTACGCGCTGAACCGCGCACACTTCAGCGCACGCCGCTCTAGAATTCCAACCGGCCGATCCACGACGCGCGAGCCGCGACCTCTTGGACGCGTCCGCCAAACAACCTCAGAATAGTTTCGCCGGCTCGCCGGCGGGCGGGGTCTTGACGACCCAACGGCCGCCTTCCTTGCACGCGACGCCCGCCCAAAGATCAGATTGTCCGCCATAGGACAATTGCTGTTCATAGGCCCGGCAATGCGCCGCCTCGCGCCGCGGACCGCCGACAAGGTCAAGCTCCGTGCCCGGCGCCTTGATCATGAGGCTTTCATGAATGTACCCGACGACCCTGCCCTCGACCTCCGAGAGCATCCACGGTTTGCCGACGACCTTGCCGATGACGACGACCGCTGTCCCGGAGAGGAGCTGCTCGCTTGTCGGAAAATCCGTTGACGGACCGAGGCGAACATTCGCGTTGCGGGTCAGCGCGTAAAGACCCTGCTCGGTCTCATAGGTTTCGGAAAGATCGACGCCTTCGGCGACGGGCGGCGCTTCGTTCGGGTCCGCCTTGAGATTGCCGACCCGAATCTCGCGCGCCTTCACCCATCCCGACGCCGCGACGCCCCGCCAGTCGAACCGTTCGCCGACGGCGCCCTTCTCAACCGCCTGGACAAAAGCCGGGGCAAGCGAGCGCGCCTCGCCGGGCGGCAGGCCGGCGCCGAGCGCGGACGCTGACGCATAATTGACGTCATCGCCGAGAACGCCGCCGGACGTCGCGCAGCCGGAACCGAGAGCAATGATAAAGACCAAAGCCGGAATGCGCATGAAAACAGCTCCCTGGGACCGAAGGGTAAGGTTTTCTTAACCGCTCCGCCGCCGCCCCGCAAACCTCGGAAATCCGTCCGCAAGCGAAATTTTTACGCTTGCCGGTCAATTCTTCGCGGCTGGAGAGGGAAATTTTGAGCATGGCTGCAGCCGAAAAGGGGCACGTCTCACGCCTCAAGCTGTTGATTGACGTGGCGCGCGAAGGCTCGACGGAGAAGCGCGCCGATCTTTTGCGCGAGATCACCGACGTTTTCATGGCGGCGCCGGACCGCTACACCTCGACTGAAATGCAGCATTTCGACGTCATCCTTTCGAAGGTGACGGAGTCGGTGGAAATCGCGCTAAGGGCCGAAATCGCCGAAAAGCTCGCCGATACGCCGAACGCGCCGAAGAACCTCATTCGCCAGCTGGCGCATGACGAGATTCTTGTCGCCCAACCCGTACTTGAGCGCAGCGCCGCGTTGACTGAAGACGATCTCATTCGCGTCATCCGACAGCGCACACAAGATCACATGAAAGCGATCTCGCGGCGGCGCGAGGTCCCCGAGACGGTGTCCGCCGAACTTGTCGACCGGGGGGACAAGGAAGTTCTGGTGACGCTCGCGGAAAACAAGGGCGCGAGGTTCTCCGGCGAGACGATGACAAAGCTCGTCGAGCATTCTCGCACCCTCCCAGACCTGCAGACGCCGCTCACGGAACGCTACGATCTGCCGCCGCATCTTTTGACGCAGATGTACTTCTTCGTTTCGTCCGCATTGAAGCGTGAGATTCTGAGGCGCTCGGATTTGCTCGATCCGGCGCTGATCGACGAAGCGATCGAGGGTAACCGCGCCAAGATCATGAAGCACGCCGTCGAGCACGCGCAGAATGATTATTCCACCGCGCGGAAGTACGTCGAGGACAAGATCAAGGCCGGCTTCCTTAACGAAACTCTGTTAAAGGAGCTCGTCGAGAGCAGGCGCTCGACGGAATTCCTGCTCGCCTTCGCGCATCATGTCGGCGTCGACACTTCGACCGCGCAGCGGATATTGCAGGACAAGTCGTTTGAATCGCTCGCGATCGCCTGCCGCGCCGCCGGTCTCGAAAGGTCGACATTCGCGAAGATAGTTTTCGGAATTCAACGCGGCCAGGACGAGCAGCAAAAGGCGCTTCGGATCCTCGACCTTTATCTCAAGGTTCCACAGGAAGCCGCCGAGCGCGTGATGCGCTTCTGGCGCGTCAGAACCGAGACCCCGGCGGTTGAAAAGCCGAAGCAGAAGAGCATTCACTCGATCGTCGATCGCGTCGCCGCGCAGCGGTGAGGGAAAACGCCCGGCGCTTTCGCGCCGGGCGCAATCAAGTTCGTAGTTGTACGCCTATATCAAGCGTAGATGCGGATGTCCGCCCGACGCGAGCATTCTCGCGCCGCAATGCTGCGGAGCTGGCCGTAAGGAACATAGCGCGCATCCGGCCCACGGGCGGTGACGGTGCACACAAGATCCGAACCGCGTCGCCCGTAAAAAGCTTCCTCAACCAGCACCGCTTCGGCCCGGTAGCCGCGAAGCCGATAAACTTCGCGATTGACGACCCGCCCGTGGTCGCGATAGCCGCGGCTGTCGTAGTACGGGCGATCGTAATAGCGTCCTCCGCGATCGTAATAGCCCCGGTCGCCCAAGTTCAGATAGATTGAGAATTGCGGGTCCGCCCTGTAATAGCGGTCCTTCGGATAGTAGGTGTAATAATCGCGATTGTGATAGCGGTGGTCATGATCGATTGTGCAACGGCCCGGCCTGCCGCCGCGATAATTGCCGCC
This sequence comes from Parvularculaceae bacterium, assembly GCA_013389125.1. Classification (GTDB taxonomy): domain Bacteria; phylum Pseudomonadota; class Alphaproteobacteria; order Caulobacterales; family Parvularculaceae; genus Amphiplicatus. The sequence continues at coordinate 4,703 of JACADX010000090.1, forward strand.
GTCATAGCGATGATCGCCATAGCGACGATCCTTGGAACGACGATCGTCGTAGCGCCTGTCGTCGTAGCGCCTGTCGTCTCGCCGGCCTTCATACCTGCGTTCAGTGCGGCGATCTTCGTATCGGCGCTCGCTTCTGCGATCACTGTAATGATCGTCGCGGTCGCCCCGGTCATGGTCGCGGTAGTCATCCTCACGGTGGCTGCGCTCGCG
>JACADX010000211.1 GCA_013389125.1 Parvularculaceae bacterium
ACATCGCCCTTCGTGACGCGGCCGTCCTTGCCGGCGCCCTTGATCGAAGACGGGTCAACGCCAAGCTCGGCGGCGGCGCGACGGGGCGCCGGCGACAGCGGCGCTTCCGATTTCGCGGCGACGGACGCCGCTTTCGCCGCGGCGGCAGGCCTTGCTTCTTTCACGGACGTCGCCTTTCCGTTCGCCTCGATCGCACCAAGAAGGCCGCCGACTTCGACTGTCGCGCCTTCCGCGGCTGCGACGCTGGCGATGACGCCGGAGGTCGGCGCCGGCACCTCGACTGCGACCTTATCCGTCTCAAGCTCGACGAGCGGCTCGTCGGCGCTGACCGCGTCGCCGACTTTCTTCAGCCATTTTCCGACCGTCGCTTCAGAGACGGATTCGCCGAGCGTCGGCACGCGGATTTCAGTCGCCATAATCTCTCAATCTCCTCACGGGGGATTCGGTCAAACGGTGAGCGCTTCGTTCATGAAGTCCTCAAGCTCCTGCTTGTGGCGGCTCAAGAGGCCGGTCGCCGGCGAGGCGGCGGCGTGCCGGCCGACATAGCGCGCGCGCTTCGACTTCGCGCCGATCTGATCAAGCGTCCATTCGATATTCGGATCCATGAAAGTCCAGGCGCCCATATTCTTCGGCTCTTCCTGGCACCAGACCATGTCGGCCTTCTTGAAGCGCTGCAGTTCGGCGATCATCGAATGCGCGGGGTAAGGATAGAACTGCTCGACCCTCAAGAGATAGACATTGTCAATTCCGCGTTGCTCGCGCTCTTCAAGGAGGTCGTAATAGACCTTGCCTGAGCACATCACGACGCGCTTGATCTTATCGTCGGCGACGAGCTTGACCGTCGATCCCGGCTTCGTCTCAGCGTCATCCCACAACACGCGATGGAACGACGAGCCGGGGCCCATGTCTTTCAAGGTCGAAACGGCGCGTTTGTGGCGCAGCAGCGATTTCGGCGTCATCAAGATCAGCGGCTTCCTGAAATTGCGGCGCATCTGGCGGCGCAGGATGTGGAAATAGTTCGCCGGCGTCGTGCAGTTCGCGACCTGCATGTTATCTTGCGCGCAGAGCTGCAGGAAGCGCTCGAGGCGCGCCGAGGAGTGCTCCGGTCCTTGACCCTCATACCCGTGCGGCAAGAGGCAGACGAGGCCCGACATTCGCAGCCATTTCCGCTCGCCGGACGACAGGAACTGGTCGAAAATTATCTGCGCGCCGTTGGCGAAGTCGCCGAACTGCGCCTCCCACAAGACGAGGAATTTCGGATTGGCGAGCGAATAGCCGTATTCAAAACCGAGTACGGCGAATTCCGATAGGCTGGAGTCATGAACTTCAAAGGTCGCTTTCGCACCCTTGAGGTGATTGAGGGGCGTAAAAGTTTTCTCGGTTTCCTGATCGACGAAGACCGCGTGGCGCTGCGAGAACGTGCCGCGGCGGCTGTCCTGACCTGAAAGCCTGACGCCGAAGCCTTCGAGAACGAGCGCGCCGAAGGCGAGCGCTTCGGCCGTCGCCCAGTCGATGTCGGCGCCCTTCTCGACGACGCTGGCGCGGCGATCGGCGAGGACGCGTTCGAGCGTCTTATGAACCTTAAATCCGTCCGGATAGGTCGTGATCCGTTCGCCGATTTTCTTCAGCGTTTCGAGGCTGACGGCCGTGTCGCCGCGTCGATCATCGTCCATCGGCGGCACGAAACCCGACCATTGCCCGTCGAGCCAATCGGCCTTGTTGGGCTTGAACGCGTCCGCAGAACTGAATTCGCCGTCAAGAAACTTCTTGAAGCGCCCACGCTCCTCGTCCGCAAAGCCCGCTTCGATGACGCCTTCCTGTCGTAGCCGCTCGGCGTAAATCTCGCGCGTCGTCTTGTGCGCACGAATTTTCTTGTACATCAGCGGCTGCGTGAAGCTCGGCTCATCGCCCTCGTTGTGGCCGAAGCGGCGGTAGCAAAACATGTCGATGACGACGTCGAGCCCGAATTTCTGGCGAAACTCCGTTGCGACCTTTGCGGCGTAAACGACCGCTTCCGGATCGTCCCCGTTGCAGTGAAAAATCGGCGCCTGCGCGCCCTTGGCGATGTCGGAAGGATAGGGCGAGGATCGCGAGAACTTCGGACTTGTCGTAAAGCCGATCTGGTTGTTGACGATGAAATGGATCGTGCCGCCCGTGCGATAGCCGCGAAGCCCGGAAAAACCGAGGCATTCCGCGACGACGCCTTGCCCCGCGAACGCCGCGTCGCCGTGCAAAAGCAGCGGCATGACATGGGTTCTGGGCGTTGCGATGTCGCCGGGCTCGATGCGGTCCTGTTTCGACCGCGCCTTGCCGAGCACCACGGGATCGACCGCCTCGAGGTGGGACGGATTCGCGGTCAAAGACAGGTGCACGCGATTGCCGTCGAATTCCCGATCGGACGATGAGCCGAGGTGATATTTCACGTCCCCGGAGCCGCCGACGTCTTCCGGCGTCACCGAGCCGCCGTGAAATTCGTGGAAAATGTGGTGATAGGGCTTGCCCATCACCGCAGCGAGGACGTTGAGACGGCCGCGATGCGGCATGCCGATGACGATCTCTTTGACGCCGAGCGCGCCGCCGCGCTTGATGATCTGCTCAAGCGCCGGAACCATCGACTCGGCCCCGTCAAGGCCGAACCGCTTAGTTCCCGTATATTTCGTATGCAGAAAGTTCTCGAAGCCTTCCGCCTCGATAAGCTTTTTCAGGATCGCGCGCTTTCCTTCCGGCGTAAAGGAGATTTCCTTGTCCTTGCCTTCGATCCGCTGCTGGATCCATGATTTCTGCTCGGGGTCCGAAATGTGCATGAACTCGACGGCGAACGTCCCGCAATAAGTCCGCTTCAATATCGCGAGGATTTCGCGCAAGGTCGCCGTCTCAAGACCGAGAACGTGATCAATGTAGATTGGCCGATCCATATCGGCCTCGGCAAAGCCATAAGTCGCGGGCTCGAGCTCCGGGTGGATTTTCTTCTTCGTTTGTTCGAGCGGATCGAGATCGGCGATGAGGTGTCCGCGTATGCGATAGGCGCGAATGAGCATCAAAGCGCTCAAGGAGTCGCGCGTCTCCCGGCGCACGCCCGCGGCGTCAAGTCCTTGCGAACGCGCCTCAATTTTGGCGGCCACAGCTTTTTCAACGACCGGCCAATCGCCGTCGAGGAGCGCCGTCGCCTCGGTCTTTTCGCGCGGCGGCCAGTCCTTGCGCGCCCAACTCGGACCCTTCGGCGTCGCAGCCTCGCCCGTTCCCGCAAAATAGCGGCGCCAGTCGGCGGGCACCGACGCCGGATCGGCGGCGAAACGGGCGGCGAGCGCCTCAATATAGGCGGCATTATGTCCCGAGGCGAATGTAAGATCGTCCGCCGATGCTGAAGAAGTCCCTGATTGCGGGACGTCGCCGTCCTTGGCCATTACGCATTCCGGATGCTGCTCGGCGCAGGCCTTGCGCCGCGCCGCGGGGCTTATCTACGCCAGTCGCCTTACGTTTCAATGGGCGGGCGGCCGGCAAATTGCGCCAGCTCGCGTTTATTTTTTGAGAACCTCGACGAGGGTCCTGCCCATGGCGGCGGGCGTCGGGGCGACCGCAATGCCGGCGCGCTTCATGGCGTCGATTTTCGCCGCCGCCGTGTCGTTTGCGCCCGAAACAAGGGCGCCGGCGTGACCCATCCGCCGCCCCGGCGGCGCCGTGACGCCGGCGATGAACCCGACGGTCGGTTTCTTGACCCGGTTTTTCTGGAGGAACTCGGCAGCGTCCGCTTCCGCCGATCCGCCGATCTCGCCGATCATAATGATTGAATGCGTGTCGGGGTCGGCGAGGAACATCTCAAGCACGTCGATGAAGTCGGTTCCCTTCACCGGATCGCCGCCGATGCCGACGCAGGTCGACTGGCCAAGGCCGGTCATCGTCGTCTGGTGGACTGCTTCATAGGTCAAGGTCCCCGAACGCGAAACGA
>JACADX010000212.1 GCA_013389125.1 Parvularculaceae bacterium
GCGACGAGCCCCGCCGCCGCGCCAAGGATAACCGCTCGCCTCATCATGTCCCAATCCCCTCAAACAGCATGACGACCCGAATCTCGAACAGCTTCGCCAGGGATTGCTTTTCCGTATCCCTCATCCATGCCCGCACGGCGCCGGTCCAAAGATCCATCAAGGAGGCGGCAGCGGAGGAGGAGGACACTCCCTTTCGAACACGTCCATTTTGAACGGCGTTGCGGAAGAATTCGGTGAACTCCTCTGCATCGACCCCGCCGGAATCGTCGTCGATCGCCTTCATCATCGGATCGCTGATGGTGGCGTCGAGCAGGTCCAGCATCAGCCCTCCCTCCCGGCGCAAGATGCGTTCGACTGCGCGCCCGTAGCGTTTCAATGAGCCTTGCGGATCGTCAGGGTCGAGGTTGCGCCGGAGCCCCGCGATCTCAACATCGATTTCGGCGTAATACGCCTTCAGCACATGCGCCTTGGTCGGGAAAAAGTTGAAAAACGTTCCCTTGGCGACCCCGGCTGCGGCAACGATCTCGTCAACCGTAGCGGCCGCGTAGCCGCGCGCGCGGAAACGCTGGATCGCCGCCGCATAAATTCCGTCGCGCAGCTCCTGGCGGGGCCGGCCGCGATTGCTTATGACCTTGGTCATGACTACGGTCATAACTCGGAAGTATGCGCCTGTAAAGCGCGTAGGCGAGTGAGAGGAAGGGTGCGCTTCGTTTGCGGGTTAAAAGCGCCGAGAGAGAGGCTTTCGGCCGGCCCGTCACGGAGACCCATCATGGCCAAGTCGAAATCGATCCCGAAGCTGACGTTGAGCGTTTCGCAGGATATCCCCCTCAACAAGCTTATTCTCTCTCAGTCGAATGTCCGGCAGGTCAAAGCCGGCGTTTCGATCGAGGAGCTCGCCGAAGACATCGCGAGGCGGACGATGCTTCAAAGTCTGACTGTCCGCGCCGTGCTTGATGAAGCGGGCCAAGAGACCGGCATGTACGAAATCCCGGCCGGCGGCCGTCGCTTTCGGGCGCTGCAATTGATGGCGAAGCAGAAACGGCTCGCAGCCGACGCGCCGATCCCTTGCGTCATCCGTGACCAAGGCCTCGCCGAGGAGGACAGCCTCGCCGAAAACATCCAGCGCGTGGCCCTACACCCGCTCGACCAGTTCCGCGCCTTTCAGACCTTGCGCGAGAAGGGCAAAAGCGAGGAGGAGATCGCCGCCGCCTTCTTCGTAACGCCGACGGTCGTCAAGCAGCGCCTCAAACTCGCGGCCGTCGCCCCGGCGCTGCTCGATCTTTACGCCGACGACGCGATGACATTGGAGCAGCTGATGGCGTTCACGGTGAACGGCGACCATCAGCGCCAATGCCAAGTCTGGGAGGCGCTGAAGAACGGCTACAATCGCGAGCCCTATCACATCCGCCGCATGTTGACTGAAGGCGCCGTCCGCGCCGGCGACAAGCGGGCGCGTTTCGTCGGCGTCGACGCCTATGAAGCGGCGGGCGGGACAGTCCTTCGCGATCTCTTCTCCGAAACCGGTGACGTCTGGCTGCAGGATGCGGGGCTCCTCAATCGCCTCGTCGCCGAGAAACTTGATTCCTGTGTCGCCGAACTCCGCGCCGAAGGTTGGAAAAGGATCGAGGCCGCCGTCGATTTTCCCTATGGCCATACGTTTGGTCTTCGTCGCATCGAGGGCGAACGCGCGCCGCTCAACGAAAATGAGCAGCGAGCCTATGAGGCGCTCAAGGCCGAATTCGACGCGCTGCAGGAGCAATATGAGGCCGCCGAAGAACTGCCCGAGGAGGCCGACCATCGCCTCGGCGAACTCGAAGCGGCGATCGAAGCGATCGAGGAGCGCCCGTTCTCCTACCCGCCCGAGGAGATCGCCCGCGCCGGCGTCTTCTTCAGCCTTGATCAATCGGGCGCGCTGCGCATCGAGCGCGGCTTCGTGAAGCCCGAAGACGAGGCGCCTGTCGAAACATCGGAGTCGCCCGAGGGTATCGATGGCGCTGGCGCTGACGACGCTGACGCCGCCGCGCGTGACGCATCAGACGTCGCTGACGCGGCAAGCGACGATGCGGAGGAGAACGATGACGCCGCCGCCGGCCGCGCTCTGCCGGACCGGCTCCTCATCGAACTCACCGAATGGCGGACGATCGCGATGCGCGACGCCCTCGCCAAACGCCCCGACATCGCCTTCATCGCGGCGCTGCACACGCTCTGCCTCGATCTCTTCTATGCGCATGGGGCTCGCAGCTGCGTCGATATCGCCGCAAGGCAATCCGTGCTGAGGAGCGGCGCTGCCCGTCTTTCCGACAGCGCTGCGGCGGCGTCGATCGACGCGCGTCATAAGGCCTTCGCCGATCTCCTTCCGGGCGACCCGGATGCGCTCTGGGAGGCGCTTATCGCAATGGAGGAATCGCAACGCGCGCTCCTGTTCGCGCAATGCGTCGCACTCACCGTCGACGCGGTGTTCAGGCCCTATGACCGCCGCTCGGCTGCTCTCGCCCATGCCGATATTCTCGCTAGCGCGATCGATCTCGATCTCGCTGAAGCCGGCTGGAAGCCGACGGCGGAGGGGTTTTTCCTGCGCGTCTCGAAAGCGCAGATCCTCGACGCCGTGCGCGAGGCGAAAGGCGAAGACGCTGCCGAGCGCCTCGCCTCCCTCAGGAAGCCCGACATGGCTGCGGCGGCCGAGGAATTGCTCCGCGAAACTTCATGGCTGCCGACGCCATTGAGAACGATCCGCCGCGAGGCAATGGCGGAGGGCGGCGCGCAGCCCATCC
>JACADX010000134.1 GCA_013389125.1 Parvularculaceae bacterium
AGATAGGCCCAGGACGGCTCGCCATGGATGCAGAGGAAGGTCGCCTGCGCGTCCTTCGGCCCTTCATCGACATAATGCATCCTTAGGCCCTCATAGCCTTCGAGGTCCTCGACGTAGCGCGGCTCGTAAGGCCAGCCGGGGAGATTCCGGAACCGGTCGTCGGGCGTCCTCAGGGCCTCGATAGGCATCTGCGATCCTCGTTCAGCGTCAGGCGAGGATGGCGTCAGCGTCCCTTTCGGTAAAGCTCGGCGAGCAGCGGCGGCTCATTCCCCGATCAGCCCAAGCTGGGAAAGGAATTCGTACCGGTCGAAGGAGGTCCATTCCTCGCGGATTTTTCCGTCTTCGAAGCGGAAGAACGTCATGCCCCAGACGCGGATCGATCTTCCGGTCGCGGGGAAGCCGTTGCCTTCGCCAGTGTTGGTGCCGGTTCCTTCCCAGTGGACGGCGACAAGGTTGCAGTCGGCGACGACGCGCAGCGGCGTCATTTTAAGGTCGGGGGCCATCTGCCGCCAACCCGCCGCGGCGGCTCTGTCCTCGGCGCGGCCGACGTCGCGCCTGAGGCCGCGCGCGACGAAATCCGGATGATAGATGCGCTCGTTCTCCTCAATGAGGCCCTTTGAGAGGATCTCGTCGAACACGATGCGCGCGGTCGCGGCGTTGCTGGCGGGCGTCTTCGAGGCGCATCGGCCTTCCGCGCGAAGCGGGGCGAGCGCAAGCAGGAGGATCGAGGCGGCGAGGGCGAGGCGGATCATGAAGGCTCTCCTTGAGGCTTACAGCGTAAGGGAATTGCGCGACGGTAAGCTTACGGTGTAAGGTGTCAAGGTGAGACCGGCTGGAACGAAAAAGGCGGGCGATAAGCCGTTATCACGGCGCAGGATCGCCGAAGCGGCTCTGGCGATCGTCCGCCGGGAGGGCGCCGAAGCGCTCAGCGCTAGACGTCTTGCCGCCGATCTCGGCTGCGAGGCGATGTCGCTCTATCATCATTTCGACGGGATGGAGGACATTCTCGATGATGTCGTCGATCTGATCCTTGAAGGAATAGCGCCGGCCAGAAATGCGAGCTGGGGCGAAAAGGCCATCAACGCCCGCGCGCGGCGCTATCTGGCGCTCTCCGAGGAGGAGCCCGCCTGCTTTCAGCTGATCGCGACGCGCCGCTGGAAGGGACCAGCCGGCGCGGCGCGCGCGCGTGAAATGGCGTCGTTGTTTCTCGCGGCCGGCGCGACGGAACGCCAGGCGATCGCCGCGACGCGCGCGCTCGGCGCCTATCTCAACGGCGCGGGCCTCGCGCTTGGCGCCTGGCGGGCCCGGGGCGAGGACGAGCGGCCGGTCAAGGCCGACCTTGACGCCGGTCTCAGGAAACTCGTTTCCGTCTTGCTCGCGAGCGTTTGACCGGCCGCGCGGCGAATGGTCCCGGCGGCGGACGTCCGGGAATCTGGCGCAGATAGCGGCCCCGGACTATGTAAGGCGGAGCGAACCGGAACTGGACATTCGATCGATGGACGCTTCGGCGCAATTGCCGCGCGGGCAAAAGGATTTTCCGATGGCGGAAGCGCGCCTCATTGCGCGCCGCTTCGCCGAACCTGACCCGAAAATCTACTGGCCCGATTTTCTTGTCAGCGCCGCAATCGGCTGGAGCGCATTCGCCGGCGCCGTTCTTTCCGCGCCGTTTTCGCTCGCCCAGATCGCATTGACGCTCGTCGCGTCTTTCGCGCTGTTTCGAGCCGTTCTTTTCACGCATGAGCTCGCGCATCTGAAGAAAGGATCGTTCGGAACCTTCCGCTTCGTCTGGAACATCCTCGCGGGGATGCCGTTCCTCATCCCGTCCTATTCCTACACCGGCGTTCACATCGACCACCACCGCCCCGGCGTTTACGGATCGACGCGCGACGGAGAGTATGTCTCCTTTGGCGCGGGCCGCCCATGGCGCACCGTCGGCTACGTGCTCTTGTCATTTATCTTGCCGCCGCTCCTCCTTGTCCGGTTTGTCGTCCTGACGCCGCTGTCATGGGTCGTGCGGCCGCTGCGCAAGGTCATCTGGCGCCGCATGTCGTCCCTCGCGATCGATCTTACCTATGATCGCCATCCGCAGAACAAGGACGATGACGACACCTGGCTCGCGCAGGAGACGGCGACATCTCTCCTCGCGATTGGCGTCGTCGCCGGCGTGGTCGCAGGCTTCTTGCCGCTAGCGGTCCTCGGCGTCTGGTACGCGACGACGGCGACGATCCTCTTCGTCAATTCGATCCGGACGCTCGGCGCCCACGCTTATCGCTATTCAGGCGACGTCACGGTGTCGAAGACGGAGGAATTCCTCGACTCGATCAACGTCCCGTCGGAGGATCTTCTGTCAAAGCTGATCGCGCCCGTCGGCCTTCGCTTCCACGCGACGCATCACCTCTTTCCAGCGACGCCCTATCACAATCTGCCGAAGCTCCACGCCGCGCTGGCGAGCGAGTTGTCGGATACAGCCGCTTACTTATCGACGGGCCGCCGGAGTTTCGCCCACGCCTTGGCGACGCTCTGGAAAGACGCGATGGAAGCCGACGCAAGACGCGGCGATAAAGGCCGCCTTGCGGCGGAGTGACGGCCGCTATCAGGGCGCTCGGGCGGCCTTCACCCGCACGCCATCCGCGACGTCGCCGCCGGGATAGAGGATGACCTCGTCGCCCGCCGAGAGGCCGGACAAGACCTCCGCTTCCGCGCCGTTGTTCGCGCCAATTTCGACCCTGGTCTTTCGGGCTCGACCGTCAATCGCTCTGTAAACGGCCCAATCGCCGCCTTCCCGGAAGAGCGCGTTGGCCGGAACTTTCAACGCGCTTTCAGATCGCCAGACGACGATGCGCGCCTCGACGCGATAGCCGTCGCCGAGTTTCTCACTGTCGTTCCTGCCTTTGAAAGCGATGATCGTGTTGACGCGCTGCTCCTCGACGCCGAGAGCGGAGACCTTGGTGAAGCCGAGCGGCTCGACGCGAGCGACGACGCCGTCGAGCGGGGCATCGCCGCCCCATTTGTCGATGATGACGGGATCGCCCGCCGAGACCTTGACGGCGTCGGTCGACAAGAGCTCCGCCACGACTTCAAGGTCCTTATGCGGATCGCCGATCTCGAGGATCGGAGCGCCGGCGGCGACGATCGCCTCGCTCTCCTGAAAGATGCGCAGGATGTGGCCGGAAACCGGCGCGCGGATCCGGATCGGCTCCGCAGCGGCGTCCTTCGTCGTCGCAGCGGCCGGCGTCTTGAGCGTCGCTTTCACGCGCGAAAGCTCCGCCTCGCGCATTGCGACGGCGGCGTTCGCCGCTTCAAGCGCGGCGCGCGCGCTCGTCAGCGCGATTTCCGCTCGGTCGAGACCGCGCTGCGCGATCGCCTCGCCCTTGAAGAGTTCGCGGGCTCTGGCCGCCTCCTGCTCGGCGAAGGCGGCGTCGGCGCGGACGCGGCGCATTTCAGCCCGGGCGAGGGCTAATCCGGCGCGCGCTTCCTCGACCGCCGCTTCGGCCTGCTCCCTTGTGCGGATGTCGAGCGCCGCCGGATAGACCGGGGTCATCTCGGCGACGACGGTTTCGTCCTTGACGACGTCGGCGCCGGCGTCGAAGCCGACGCGCAAGAGGCGGCCGTTGACCGGCGCCGAGACGACATAGCTGTCGCGAACGCGCGTCTTCGCCTCCTCGTCGATCGTCACCATCATTGGGCCCCGGACGACCGTGGCGACATCGACGAAGACGTCGCGCGGCCAGAAGGAAAATGTGAGAAATCCGGCGACGAGCGTCGCCGCGCCGGCGATGACGACAATGCGCGAAGTGACGCCTTTCACCCTGTCACTCCCTCGATTTCAGGACGGGAACGAGATCGAAGCGGTTGACATCTCGCTGCACGAGCGCGCCGGCCGCCACGGCCGCGATGAGAACGATGATCGCTGCATAGCCGAAACCTTCCGCCTCGACGACCGTCGGTATCGCATAAAGATCGGTGCTCATCGCAGTCGCGACATAGGTCCAGAGGAAATAGCCGATGACGGCGCCGACCGGCAATGCGAGGATTGAGAGCGCGCCAAGCTCGCCAAGAAGGACATAGCCCGTCTCGACTTTGGTGAAGCCGAGAATGCGCAAGGTGGCGAGGTCGCGTTCGCGCTCGATGAAGGCGATGCGCGCGTTGTTGTAGACGACGCCGGCGGCGATGATGATTGAGATCGCCGTCATGATCGTCCGGAACGCGCCGGGTCCTTCGTCGAG
>JACADX010000016.1 GCA_013389125.1 Parvularculaceae bacterium
GGAGGCGGGTGGCGTGATTCACTCAGGTTTTACTGCTGATCCGCGTTCGCTCAGGAGGTGGACGCCAAGGTCGAGCCGTGGCGAGTCGCTTTTGGAGACGCCGCTCCCTATCCTCCTCCGCCCTACATCTTCTCCCGATCATAATAATCAACGTCTGTCTCCGCGCGGAAGAGCTTGCGCAGGCGCGGAAGTCCCGGGAGGTCGGCGTAGACGCCGACTTTGTTTCCGTCGGGATACTCGCAAATCTCGACCTCGACGATGTTGGAGAGGGAGAGATAGCGCATCGTCGTCGTCCCGGTGTTGATGATCTGGTGCGCGACTTCAGGCCCGCCGCACGGGCACGCGACCACGTCATGCGCGCGGAGCGGATAGCGCGCTTCGCCGAAGCGCAGTTCGCCCTCGCCTTCGATGATGAAGAACATTTCTTCTTCGCCCCGGTGGCTATGGAACGGGCACTGCGCCTTGCCCGGCGGCAGGACGGTCAGATTATAGCCGAGTTTCTTCGCGCCGATGCGGGCGCCGAGCGTCGCGCGCCGCGACGTATATAGTCCGTTCTCCTCAATATCGTCGAATTCCGCCTCGTCCAGATTGATGACCGGTTTCAAGGGCGCCTCTCCATTGCACTTGCCGTGAATTGAGGCGAGCCTAAGATTTGCCGGACGCCCCCGCAATCGACTCGCGCCATCAACACCAGCGGCAAACTTGAGGCATCCGCATGCGCAGAACCCCGCCCCCCGCCTCACCCGACGCCTATATGAAATCCTTGCGCGGCTGGCGGCGCGAAAGGGTCGAGATGCTTCGCGCCGCCGTCCTCAAATCCGCGCCCCATGAAGAAAAGATCAAATGGGGCCATCTCGTCTATTTCCTGAACGGACCGGCGATCCTCATTCGCGCGGAAGACGAACGCGTGCTCTTCGGCTTCTGGCGCGGCAAGCGAATGCTCGATATCGAGCCGCGCCTTAAGGGCGGCGGCAAATACGAACTGCGGACGCTCGACCTTCGGGAGGGCGACAAGATCAGCGCCGCGCAGGCGTCGCGGCTCGCAAAGGAAGCCGCCCTCCTCAACAAGCGCTTCGGCGATCCGACCAAGAAATCATGAAGCCGGACGCAGCGGCGTTTGATTTCGGATGCGGCCGCCGTAGAATCGGTCCGTGAGCGAACTCTTTCGCCTTTCCGGCGCGGTAAGACGCGACCCTGCGGTTGACGCATGGTTTTGGGGCTCGGTCGACGGCCTCCGGCTCGCTGCCAAGCCCTGGTTCGACTTGATGAGGAGCGGCGGCGGCGACGTCTGCGAGCTCCTCCATGACGGGCGGCCGACCGCCTGCGTCGTTGATGTCGCCTTCGGCTATGTCGACGCGTTTCGCGGGCACGCAAATGTCGGTTTCTATAACGGCGCGGCGCTGTCGGATCCTGCGCGTCTCCTTCAAGGGACGGGCAAGCGCATGCGCCATGTCAAACTGCGCCCGGGGACCGCGCTTGACGCCGACGCGCTCGCCGAGCTCATCGCGGCCGCCTATGAGGACGCGGAGCGCCGCCGCAACAGCGCGCGTTGAACCGGAAGACCTCCGACGGCGGGCGCGCCGCCGATGCGGCCGCCGCGTCATCGGCCGGCGCCGTCAACGTCACCGCCGCCCGAATATCGCGCTCGCCGCGGTGATCAAGGCGGGACCGACGAGTGCTGCGGCGAGGGAAAGGGCGGCCGCGAGCGCCGCCGCTTCGACGCCCTCGCTCCACAACCCGGCGGCTTCGCTCGATGCAAGCGCCGCGGCGGCGAGCGCCGATGCGGCGATCATGGCGAACAAGGCGTCGGCGAGCGCCATTTGCGCGACTTCGCGAGCCTTGCGGCGCGGGTTTCGCCGATCGCGCCAGGCGAGGAAGAGCTGCGCGCTGACAGCGGCGGCGAGCGCAGCGGCGATGACGCGGGCGAACTCCGTAAGCGGAGCAAGTCCCGCTATCTCGATCGCCCATCCTGAGATCCGCGTCGCCGCCAGCAAGAACAGAGTAAGGACAATTGACGTTCGCATGGAAACGAAAGTCAGCGCCGACGCGGCGGCAACGGTCGCGATAACGATGATTTCTCCGGACCCCGCGGGAACGCGCGCCTGAAACGCGGCGACAATCGCGCCAATGAGGAAGATCGATGTCGCCGCGATCGCCGAGCTTGGCGGCAGAAGCGTTCGGACGGCGTTGAGGAACGGTCGAACCATGGCCCGTCGCCGGTTCTCGGCGACGGCCGTCAATTCCGTGGGCGCGCGGAGCGACAGCGCGCCGGGCAGCATGATCAGCGGCGCGGCGACCGCAAACGCCATCACTGCGGCTGCGACGCGGACTGTCGCCATCGTGTCGTTCGCCGCCGGATCGTTCGCGACGGCCGCCAGAGCGACCGCAATGCCGACGACGAGACCGAAAAACGCCGGCGCCGCGGCATCGCGCGCCGCCTCGGCGGCGGCTTCGAAATTGCTGCGCCCCTCGGCGAAGGCGCGCGAAAACCCGGCGGCGATCTGCACGGCGAGCGCCGCGCCCATGCCGGCCGCAAGGCCGGTCAAAGGGCCGGCGGCCGCAATGAGATCGACACGCGCGATTTCGATCGCAATCGCAGCAAGACCTGCCGCAATCGCAAGCACGACGGCGGACAATCCGATCAGCGAATGGCTGAGCGCCGCGCGCCAGAGCGGCGCGCCGATCGCAAGCAGAAAGACCGTCGCCGCCGCCGTCGCAAGCGCGATATCAAGGTCTAAGGGTCCCCACGATACGCCAAGTTGCAGGACGAGCCGGCGCGCCGCGAGAAGGAGGCCGGCGGCGAAGCCTGCATAAATGGCGCGCAACCAGAAATTCTTCGGCGCGATCGCCGCCGCCGACGCCGGAAGCAGCACCGTCAGCGCCAATGACGCAAGCATGGCGAGGCCTGCGTCCTCGAAGGCGGCGTCGACGCGCTGAAATCCGACGGCCGCAATCGCCGCAAAGCCGAAGGCGATAACCGCGCTTGCAAGCAACGGCCGTGACGCGGCGATTCCGCCTATGAGGCCCAGGCGAGGCTCACTCAACGCGAAATCCCCCAGCCGAACGCGTCCTAGCGGGTATGATCCGGAAGATCCTCATCGAGGATCGCCATGTTGAACTGGTAGCAGAGATCGCCATCTTCCTCGTCGCGGAAAATGACGCCGAGAAACTCGTCGCCGAAATACACCTCGGCCGAGTCGGCCTTGTTCGGGCGCCCCCGGACGGAAAGATTGCCGAGGCCGAATTTGGTCCGGAAATAGGCCTGCAGGCGCGCGATCTCAAAAGCGTCCATGGTGGGGATTCCCGATTGCCGATTCTTTCTTAGCCGTAACGGCGCCCAACGCAAAGCTGCGGTCGCCGGCTTTGCCTCCGGCGCGGGCGCAAGGTAGAGGATTTCCGCACCAGAAAGTAAGGTCCTCCCCATGCGCGCAACGACCGCCTTGATCGCCCTTCTCGCCCTTGCCGCCTGCGCTGAAAGGACGTCAGCGCCAACTGGCAAGACGCTCTCCTGCGAGGCGCGCGAAGGCGGCGCGGTGACACTTAGCGGAGCCTGGCTTCGCGAACAGAAAGACGCCTCCGGCATGAGCGCCGCCTATTTCACGCTCTGCAACGGATCAATGTCCGAGGTGACGATTGCCGGACTTTCAACGCCGGCCGCGAGACTCGTCGAACTTCACGAAACGACGCGCGACGCAAACGGCGTCGCGTCGATGGCCCCTGTCGGCGAGATCGCTCTCAAGCCCGGCGAACTTGTCCAATTCGAACCGGGCGGCAAGCATGCGATGCTGATGAGTCTGTCTGCGCCGATCATCGCGGGGGACAGGACGAACCTCGTTCTTCAGTTCGCGGACGGGTCGACAGTCTCGGCCGAAGCCGTCGCGAAATCGGCGGCCGAGGCCGCCGGGCGCGACGGGCATTAGGCGATGGCCTATCGCGAAGAAAGCGGCGGGGGCGGCGGCGGACCGCAGAAGAACGTGCTCGGCGGACCGCTGCAAGCGTGCAGCAAAGATCCGGTCACCGGATTCTACAGGACCGGATGCTGTCATTGGGGGCCGGAGGACGTCGGCATCCATACGGTTTGCGTCTTGTTGACCGCCGAGTTTCTCGCCTTTTCGAAGGCGGCCGGGAACGACCTTACGACGCCGCGCCCTGAGTTCGGGTTTCCGGGGCTCAAGGCCGGCGACCGCTGGTGCCTTTGCGCTGCGCGGTGGAAAGAGGCGCATGACGCCGGCACGGCGCCGAAGCTCGTCCTTGCGGCGACGCATGCCAAGACCCTCGAAATCGTTCCGCTCGCGGCGCTCAAGGCCTTCGCGGTCGATCTCAATTAGAGCGGCGTGCGCTGAAGTGTGCGCGATTTTCGGATCAAACGCGCAGCCTTTCAGAGATCTCGACCATGTTCCCGGCCTGGTTTCTCGCGCGCCTCGTCGAGGCGTTCCCAGTCAGGCGAACTGAATTGAGGCGGCCGCAGCGCCAATGCCGCCACTCCCATCTCACGGCGGCTCGAGCGCCGGCTTCGCCGGAAACAGCCATTCCATCGCCCGCAGGAACGACGCCGGAAATGACGTCGCGTGGCTGACGCCCGAGAGGACTTCATCCCGCAGGATGAGACCGTCATAGTTCCGCGAGCGCAAACGCGCGGCGAAGGCGATCTGATCATTGACGAGATCAACGCCTTTAAGCCCGCCTTTTGGCCCTTCAAGGTCGCCGACCGCCATGTAGACCCGCGCCTTCAGCGCGCGGCGCCCTGACGAATATTGGTCTTCGGCGGCGGCGATCGCATGATCGCCATACCAGAGCGCCGGACTGATCAGGACGTAATTGGCGAAAAGTTCCGGCTCCCGCAACAGCGCATAGGCGCCGAATGTTCCGCCGAGCGAGTGCCCGGCCAGCGTTCGACGCGTCGTATCGGTGCGGTAGGA
>JACADX010000159.1 GCA_013389125.1 Parvularculaceae bacterium
AACCGTATTGCGCGCGCTCGGTCGCTCCGCTGAAGTGATCAAACTTCGCGGATAACGCGTCACCGAATTCGGCTGATCGCACGGCGACGGCCTTCCGTCGCATCGCCCGCGCCTCGCGCCAAGTCGCGGTGTCGAATGAGGAAATCGCCTGAAGGAGATTCCCATGCGTCCGGCGCTTGCGGCGTTCTTGATGTCCGTGATCCCGATTTCGGCGGCCGCCGAGCCCCGCCTTTTTGACGTCGCCTGGCGCGAGATCAAGAAGGGCGTCTTTGTCGGCGGCCGTGACGATCCGCTCCGCTATCCGGTTGTCGCGAACACGACGATCGTGATCGGCAAGAAGGGCGTCCTCGTGTTCGACGGCGGGGGCTATGCCGCGCAAGGCGAACAGGTTCTCGCCAAAATTCGCGCCGAGACGAAAAAGCCGGTGACCCACCTTGTCATCAGCCATTGGCATGGCGACCACCACCGCGGCGCGCACCCGATCATCGATGCGTTTCCGGACGCTGAAATCATCGCGCACGAATTTGCATGCGCCGCGATGCTTGACGGCCCGGAAAGGCGCGTCGAGGAGGGCGAAGCCGGGCTCGACGGTCTTTACAAGGAGATTTCGGCGGCGGTCGAAAGGGGAAAGTGGTTCGACGGTTCGGAACTATCCGAACCCGAAAATGCCTACTTCGCCCGGATGGTCGCCGACTTTCCCGAATACAAGGCGCAGCTCGCGCGCATGAAGGTTTTGACGCCGACAATGGCGCCGAAAGAGACGATCACGATTGATCTCGGGAAGCGAAAGGCGACGCTCTTCCATGCGGGCCTTGGCAACACCGCCGGCGACCTCGCGCTCTACCTTCCGAAGGAAGGACTGCTCGCGACCGGAGATATTGTCGTCGCACCGGTTCCCTACGGCTTCGGAAGCTATCCAAAGGAATGGGCGCGCGTCATCCGCCAGTTTGCGGCGCTTCCCGTCGGGACCATCGTGCCCGGCCACGGCGCGATCATGACTGACAAGTCTTATCTTCTGCGACTCGCCGAGCTGCTTGAGGATATCGCGCGACAGGCGGACGCCGCGAACTCGGGACCCGCCGGCGCGACGCCGGAAACCGATTTCGCCGCGCATGAGCCGGCGTTCACGCAAGGAGATCCCGTAAAGGCGCGGCTTTTCGCCATGTTCTTCAAGGAACCGATCGTCGCGGCTGCGGCGAACGAAGCGCGAGGAGAAATCGCGAAGAACGAACCGCTCGACGGCGACGCGTCTGCGCTGTGTCCGATCGAGCGGTAGCTTTGCGCATTAGAGCTTCGCGCCTTGATTCGGAATTAGGGCGCTGGCTCTAATCCTTGTTCGTCGCGGCGTTTACGCGCAAAACTGCGCACACTTTTGCGCACGCCGCTCTAGGCTTTGATTTGCGCGGCGTTTACGCGCAAAACCGCGCACACTTCAGCACACGCCGCTCTAAACGCCCGCCAACGAAGAAATAGGGCCGGGATTTCCGACCCGCTGTTCGGGAAACACGGCCGGGGGGATTCACCGGCAGCGCTTCAAGAGCTTCTCGACCGCCTTGTCGTCGGCGATGTCGTCGAAGAACCCGCCGAGGAATTTCACCGCCCGGTCGGCGGTCTTCGTCTCAAGATGCGGCGTTCCACGGACCGCGCCTTCAATTGCGGCCCGGCGTTCGCGAAACAGCGCCGCCGCGCGCCGCGCCTCGTCGTTGAGCGCGCAATCCCCCCTGTATTGGCGCGACCGGACGGATTTGATCTTGAGTTCGGCCGGCGGGACGGCATAGGGCGCGCCGACAAAACCCGAATAGTCGAAATCGTAAGGGACGAAGACGAGCCCTTCGGTCGAAGTCTTGTCACGCCCCAGAAGCTTGCCGTTGTGGCAGCATTCGCCTTCCGGCCCCGCGAGCATCGACCAGTCATGATTGGCGATCATGTGAAAGAAAAGGGCCGCGCGGGCCGCCGCCGCGGCGTCGTGCTGAGCGATTGTGAGCGTCCCGGCCTTGACGTCTTTCATGCCGACGCGGCGCGCAAGATCGTCCTCGTCCTCGATGAAAAAGCCGAGTCGTTCGGCGACGGTCTTGCCTGAAGGCTCGTCAACATAGCGCACCCGCGCCAGCCGAACGCGAAAGCTCGCCTCCGTCACCTGGTTGTACGTTCCGTAGGCGGCGTATTCGAGCAGCGTCGTCTGCTGGAAACTCGCCGCGGGGCGGCAATGCGTCACGAGCTTCAGCGTCCGCTGCTTGTAAAAGAGCGAGCCTTCTCCCGGCGGAGCCGCGAACTTGACGCGCAGCGGCGGGAATTTGCAGACCTCCGGGCGTCGCCTTGCGTTGCCGCGCGCCGAGAGCGCGATCGCATGCGTTTCGCCGCCATGGGCAAGCGTCGCCGGCCGCGGGTCCGTCGAGGCCGCAGCTTTCCGAACGATCTCTGAAACGGGGCCGCTGATCGTGATCTCGATCGGCTCCGCGGCGGCGAAAAGCGCCGTCGGATCGCCAGCCGCCGCCGGCCCGGCTTGGAATGATCCGACCGCGGCAAGCGCCGCCGCGAATGGCGCCAGCGCCTTCATTCCCCGCCCTCCGGCAGCTCCCGCGCCGCGCCGTTGTCGTTGGCGGCGACGCCTGTTCCGTCGATGCGGATGAAGGACCGTGTGCCGCCATAGGCCTTCGAGGCGCCGGTGTCGGCGGCGATGACCCGCCCGCCGTAAAGCGCCTTGACGCCGGAAAGCTGCGGCGTGTGGCCGATGACGATGCGCTTGACGCCAAAGGCGGCGAGCGCGGCGACAAGGTCCGCCTCGCCCTCCGGCGTCTCCTCCGCGAACCCGCGATGCCAGAGCGGCCCCGCCTCATCCTCAAGGATCGCTCCGCCCCCGGCGAGAAGCGCTGCGCGCACCGCGTCGTTGATCGCCTCGATCGGCTTTGATGCGTATGCCGCGCCGATCCCGCCATGAACGAACAAGGTGTCGCCGATTTTGAGGATCGCATCGTGCGCGGCGACCCAGGCGCCGAATTCGCCTTGCGGGCTCCAGCGGGCGCGATGTTCAAGATAGCCGAGCGGAACATCCTTTTCGAACGCGGCCTTGACCCCCGCATCCGAAAGGGTCGGATCCTTGGCGCGGTAGAATTCCGCGAGCGAGGCCGCGTTCGCCTTGAAATAGGCCTCGCGCGTCTTTCCCGAGTTTCGCGTCGCGAAGGCGGCGTATTCTTCGGGCGTCACGTAGCGAAGGTCGCCCGTGACGTTCATCGCCTCGTGATTGCCGATGAGCGCGGCGACGCGCCCGCCTTTGCGCTTCGCCGCTTTTTCGAGCTTCATCAGGCGCTCGACGATCTTTTTCGTGTCGGGGCCGCGATCCGGCACGTCGCCGAGCTGGACGAGGATCGCCTTGCCGCCGGTCCATTTCCCCTTCGCGTCGATCAGCTT
>JACADX010000183.1 GCA_013389125.1 Parvularculaceae bacterium
CCGGAGCGCGTCGCAAACATGATCTGAAGCCGATCCCACGCCTCTTCATCCTCGGGCAGCGGCAGGATCGAGGTGACGCGCTCGCCTTGCGCCAGCGGCAGGAGGTTCACGAACGCCTTCCCGCGCGCGGTCGGCGGCCCCTCCGGGATGCGCCAGAGCTTCAGCTTGTAGGCCATGCCGGTTGACGTGAAGAAAAGGAGCGGCGTGTGCGTCGACCCCACGAAAAGCTGTGAAACGAAATCCTCTTCCTTGAACTTCATGCCGGCGCGGCCTTTGCCGCCGCGCTTTTGGGCCCGATAGGTCGAGAGCGGCGTGCGTTTCACATAGCCGCCATGGGTGACGGTGACGACCATGTCCTCGCGCGCGATGAGGTCCTCGTCTTCGACCTCGCCTTCCGCCTCGATGATTTCCGTGCGGCGCGGCGTCGCGAATTCGGCCCTCGCCGCCGCAAGCTCGTCCTTGATGATCGTCATCACCCGGGCGCGGTTCCTTAGAATGTCGAGATAGTCCGAAATATTCTCCGCAAGACCCTTGAGTTCGTCGCCGATCTCGTCGCGCCCGAGCGCGGTGAGGCGCTGCAGGCGAAGATCGAGAATCGCCTTCGCCTGCTCTTCGGAAAGGCGCAGCGTATCGCCGTCCCGCATCAGGTGCCTTGGATCGGCGACCAGGAGAACGAGCGGCGCGAGGTCCTTCGCGGGCCAGTCGCGCGCCATCAGTTGTTCTTTCGCGGTCTGAGGATCCGGCGCGCGGCGGATCAGCGCCACGACCTCGTCGATATTGGCGACGGCGATCGCGAGGCCGACGAGAATATGCGCGCGGTCGCGCGCCTTGTTGAGCTCGAACTTCGTGCGCCGCGTGATTACTTCCTCGCGGAAGTCGATGAAGGTCCTCAGAACGTCGCGAAGCGTCATCTGCTGCGGACGCCCGCCGTTCAGGGCGAGCATGTTGACGCCGAACGACGTCTGGAGCTGCGAGTGACGGTAGAGCTGGTTCAAGACGACGTCGGGCGCGGCGTCGCGCTTTAATTCGATGACGACGCGGATGCCCTCGCGGTTCGATTCGTCGCGGATGTCGGAAATGCCTTAGAGCTTCTTCTCGCGCACGAGATCGGCGATCCGCTCGATCATCACCGACTTGTTCACCTGATAGGGAATTTCGGTGACGATGATCGCCGTGCGGTCCTTGCGGATTTCGTCGATCGTCGCGCGCCCGCGCATGATGACGGAGCCGCGGCCCAACAGGAGGGCGGCCTTCGAGCCTGCGTGGCCGAGGATGATCCCGCCGGTCGGGAAGTCGGGACCCGGCACGATGTCCATCAGCTCCGAATCCGAAATCTCCGGATTGTCGATCATCGCGATGGTCGCATCGACGATCTCGCCGAGATTATGCGGCGGAATGTTCGTCGCCATGCCGACGGCGATGCCGCCGGCGCCGTTGACGAGAAGATTTGGGAAACGCGCGGGCAGGACCGTCGGTTCCCGTTCGGAGCCGTCATAGTTCGGCTGATAGCCGACGGTGTCTTTTTCAATGTCCTCAAGCAGCGCATGGGCGGGTTTCGCCATGCGCACTTCGGTGTAGCGCATCGCCGCCGGCGGATCGCCGTCGATCGACCCGAAATTCCCCTGTCCATCGAGCAAGGGAAGGCGCATCGCGAAATCCTGCGCCATGCGAGCGAGCGCGTCGTAGACCGCCTGATCGCCATGCGGGTGGTATTTGCCGATGACGTCGCCGACGACGCGCGCCGATTTCCGGTACGGCTTGTTCCATGCATAGCCATTCTCGTGCATCGACCAGAGAATGCGCCGATGAACCGGCTTCAAGCCGTCGCGCGCGTCCGGAATGGCGCGGCTGACGATCACGCTCATCGCGTAATCGAGATAGGACCGGCGCATTTCCTCTTCGATCGAGATTTGCTCGATCGAGCCGGAATTCGGCCCCTCGCCGCCGGTTTCCGGCGCGTTGTCGTCGTCTTCCGTTGTCACGAAAATCCTTCGGGAATCAGGCTGTAAGCGTCGCGCTTTGCCTAGCATCTATGGGGATTTGACTGCAAGCGCTGTGCGGCCTCGATTCCCTCTCGCAACTCCTTCATAATGAAGGGAAATCGCCGCCAGCCCGAAGGTTGAGCCATGCCGATGCCCGTCTGCTCCCGACAATGTTCCGCCGCCGTCCTTGCGGCCGTCGCGATTGCGCTCGGCGCGTGTGGAAAAAAGCAAGCCGAGCCGCCGGCGCCGGTCCCGCCGCCCGAACAATCCGACGTCGCGCCGGTCGACAGCGGCTCGACCTGGACGGATGCGCGCGCCGATTTCGTCGGTCCGAACGGCGAAGCGATGGGCTCGGTCGAATTCCGCGACGGGCTTGGCGGCGTCGTCCTGCGACTTGACGTAACGGGCCTTTCGCCCGGCTGGCACGGCATCCATCTTCACGTCACCGGCGATTGTTCCGACGGCGCCGCAGGCTTCAAGGCGTCGGGCGGCCACATCAATCCCGACAATGTCGAGCACGGACTATTGAACCCCGCCGGCGCGCATCGCGCCGACATCCCGAACCTCCTCGCCGATGAAAACGGAACCGTCAGGACCGAGATCTTCCGCGCCGGCGTGCATTTGAAACCGAGCGAGGAAGGGGCGGCGGTCAATGGTCCCTTCCCGCTCATTGACGACGACGGCTTCGCCGTCGTCATCCACGCCAGTCCGGACGATCACATGACCCAGCCGATCGGCGGCTCCGGCGACCGCGTCGCCTGCGCGGCGATCATAGAGTGATCGACGGCCGCGCGATCATCAGCCAGAAGATCGCCAGGACCGCAAAGAACGCCGGAAACCCGAAGGCGAACCAGCGGTCGTAAAGGCGGAAATAGTCGTCGGGAAGCAATGTCCCCTTGATCGCGGCGTCGCGCGCGAGGTCCCGCATCCGCCGTTGCATGAACACGACCGGAATCCAGAAGCCGCCGGTGAAGAGATAGAGCGCAACGGAGAGAAGAATCCATCCCTCCGTCAGCTTCCATCCGGCGATCGAAGCGAGCCAAAGGCCGGTGATCGGCTGCACGGCGACGGCGGACGCCGTAAATAGGTAGTCTGCGACAACAACCATCGACGCAACCTCGGCAATGACTTTCGCATCGCGCGTCCGATGCGCCATCAGCATGAAGAAGGCGATGCCGGCGCCCGTGCCCAACAGGACGGTTGCGCCGATTACGTGCAGCCATTTTGCGAAATGATAGACGTCCATCAGCGCTCCTCGAGGATAAGCGCCGTCGCGCCGGCGAGCGCCA
>JACADX010000184.1 GCA_013389125.1 Parvularculaceae bacterium
CCGTCATGCTGACCGTGGATTTCGATCAGCAGTTCCCCGACGGCCTTCAAAAGGCCGATCGACGCCGGCTGGTCGTTGACGAATGCTCGGCTTTTGCCATCGGCGCCCTGGATGCGCCGGAGAATGACCTGATCGTCCGCCGCCCCGACGCCGTTCTCCTCAAGGAGCCTCCAGACCGGATGATCCGCGCCCGGCTCGAACGACGCCGTGACGATCCCGCGTTCGGCGCCCTGGCGCACGGCGCCGCGGCCGGCGCGCCCGCCGGCGGCAAGGCCGAGCGCTTCCAAGAGGATCGACTTTCCAGCGCCCGTCTCGCCGGTGAGCGCGGTGAGCCCCTCGCCGAGCGGGAGCGACAGCTGATCGATGAGGACGAAGTCCTTTATGTGGAGCGCGGTCAGCATCCCTATCCGCGCCGACCCGCTTATCGCTGGCCGTCGGGGGTCGGCTCGGTCGGACTTTCGATCGAGTCGTCGAACGGGTCATCCGACGGCGGTTCGATGGCCGTCGCCGCCGGCGCGTCCTTGAGACGCTTTTCCTCGCTCTTGCGTTGCCGCTCTTCGATCTTGCGAAGCTCCTTGGCCGAGCGCTTCGGCTTTGAGCCGGGCTCAAGGAGGCCGTTCTTGCGCATCAGGTTATAGGCGTCATCGTACCAGACGGATCCTGGATAATTTGCGCCGAGGACCGCCGCCGACGCGCGCGCCTCTTCGACAAGGCCGAGCTGCAGATTGGCCTCGACGAGCCGGTACAGCGCCTCGGCGACGTGATTGGTCGTCTCGTAATTGTTGACGACCATCTTGAAGCGGTTGATCGCCGCAATGTGCTTGCCGTTCTTCAGGTAATAACGCCCAATATACATTTCCTTGCCGGCGAGATGGTCAAAAGTGAGGTCGAGCTTTAGCCGCGCATCGCGCGCATATTCGGACTCCGGATACCGCCTGACGACGTCGTTGAGCGCCTGGACCGCGTTGTTGGTGAAGTCCTGATCGCGGCCGACGTCGCGGATGCGCTCATAAAAACACATCGCTTTGAGGTAATAGGCGTAAGGCGCATCTTTATTGCCGGGGTGAAGCTGGATGAACTGGTCGAGCGTCGTCACCGCCTCTTCGTAATCGTTCTGCCGATATTGCGCGAACGCCTTCATCAAGATCGCGCGGCGCGCCCAGACGGAATAGGGATGCTGGCGCTCCACCTCGCCGAAAAGTTCGATGGCGTCGTCGTAGCGCTTGCGCTCCATGGCGGTCGACGCCTCCTGATAAAGGACCTCGACCTCCCGCTCGACATAGGCGAATTTCTCCTTCTTCTTCGAAGACGACCCGCAAGCGCCAAGCGCGACAGCGGCGCAGACGGCGACCAGAACGACGCGAAAACGAACAGCCATGGAAAGGAAAAACCCTCGGTTGAAACTCTCGATCAGCCGCGCCGGCGACAGGAGGCGCGGCGACGATCCCACCTCTACGTGGTTTTTCGGGCCCTGAAAACAGGACGCGCCGGCGACGCTTCGTGAACGGTCCGGCCCAAGGCGTTGGCCGGATCGACGGGCGCGATCCCCAAGACGCGCCCGCCGGTCAAACCGCTAATTTAGCGCGCCTTTTCGCGCGAGGTCGGAAATTCCGGCCGTCAGGCGCGATCACGGGACGCAAGGAGGGCGCGCACGAATCGGACATTGAGGTCGTGACCTGGACGGCGCGCCTTGATCCGCCCGATGAGGCGCGCGCCGGCGAGGCGGAGGTCGCCGACGAGGTCCAGCGCCTTGTGCAGCGCGAATTCCTCTGGGTCGCGAAGGCCCCCCGCATTGAGGATGCGCGCGCCGTCGACAACGATCGCATTGTCAAGCGAGCCGCCGCGCGCAAGGCCGTTCGCGCGCATCGCGTCAATGTCGGAAAGCCGGCAGAAGGTCCGCGCGCGCGCGAGCCGGGCAAGATCGCGCTCATCATCGAGATCAAGGCGAACCGCTTGCGCTCCGATCGCTCCGGCTTCGAAGTCAATGTCGACCGACAGGAGCCGTCCCTCATGGGGTTCGGCGCGGATCGACCGCGCGCCGTCGCTGACTTCGATGGCGGCTTCGATGACGAGGTCGCGGCGCGCCGCATTCTGCGGCGCGATCCCGGCGCGGCGTATCGCTTCGATATAGGGCGCCGCGCTGCCGTCAAGGATCGGCATCTCATCCGCATCGACGTCGATGAGAACGTTGTCGACGCCGCAGATCGAAAGCGCCGCAAGAACATGTTCGACCGTCCCGATCGATCGCCCCCCGCTGTCGCCAAGGCGGGTGCAAAGACGCGTGTCAATGACGTTTGCAGCCTCCGCCTTGATGCGGCGCGCTGGCGCGCCGGCGATCGCGGCCCGGAAGACGACGCCCGACCCGGCCTCCGCCGGACTCAAGGTCGCGCGCGCCTCCGCGCCTGAATGCAGCGTGACGCCTGAAAGCGTCGCCGGGGAGGCAAGGGTCGTCTGGTCGGCGCTACGCATGACGCAAGTCAGCCTCGGGCGGTCGCTCGCGATGGGACCGCCGGACCATGCGGCGTCAAAATCGAGCGAACAAATAACGCATTATTGCCGCTTGTTGCCCGGCGCCGGCTCGCATTCCGCCCGCCGAACGGACGATAACTCACCAGCGCAGCGCGCGGCTCCGACAATGCCGCGCGCCCGAGAAGCGGCGACCGACGCGCGATGCATCAGCTCACTTTCTTTTTCCGCAAGAAGGATGGGATTTCGAGTTCGCCGTCTTCTTCGTCGTCAAAGAGGTCGCCGTGCGTGGTGCGCGCCGGACGGACCGGCTGCTCTTCGGCGGAAACCGGCGGCGTCTCGTGCTTCGGCGTCAAGGACTTCAAGAGATCGAGCGCGCCGATCGACGCGCGTTGCAGCTCCTCGGCCGCTTCGCGGAAGGGATTGCGCGCCGAGGCGTGGGGCGCATGCGCCGTCCGGGCGGCCTGCTGCGCCGCCGGGGACTGGATCGGCGCGGCGCGCGGCGCCGGCGGCGTGACGAGCGGCGCCGCCGTCTCCGGCGTTCCTTCCGTCAGCATACGGC
>JACADX010000213.1 GCA_013389125.1 Parvularculaceae bacterium
CGGCCCCGGCGCTTAGGCGCTGTTTGAGATCGTTAGGGCCTTTAAGGTAAGGTTGCGGCTCGGCGACGCCGCAAAGAAGGTAGAAGATGTATTAATGAGCGCGCCCCGCCTCTTCATCGCCGGCGCGGTTGTCGGCCTCACCGTCGGGATCATCGCCGCCGGCCTTGTCGGCCTTAAGGGCGCGCCCGGCGCCGCGGAAAACCCCGCGAGCGGGCAAGGCGGCGGGCGGGCCGGCGGCCAGGCGCGCGGCGGCGGTCTCCCGGCTGTGACGACGGCGGAAGTCGTCGCCTCGAGCATCGGCCGGTCGATCGAGGCGATCGGCGTTGGTCGCGCAGCGAAAAGCGTGACGCTTGTTTCCGAGGCGACTGGCCTCGTTGAAACGGTTGCGATCAAGTCCGGGGACGCCGTCAAGAAGGGTGACCTCATCCTAAAAATAGAGGACGCTGAACAGAGAATCGCTGTGACCCGAGCGCGGGCCGAATATCCGATCGCGAAGGCGAATTCGGAGCGTTACGCAGCGCTCTACGAGGAAAACTCCGCATCACGGCTCGAAGCGGAGGCGGCCTATAATGCGTTCAAGGCGGCGGAGGCCGAACTCCGAGCGGCGGAATTCGCTTTCAGTCAGCGGACCATTCGAGCGCCTTTCGACGGCGTCGTCGGGCTGACGTCGATCGAGCCCGGCGATTATGTGCGCGCCGGCGATGTCGTTACGACGATCGACGATCTTTCCGCGCTCATCATAGAGTTCGCAGCGCCGCAAGAGGCCGCGCGTCACATTGAGATCGGCCAGCGAGTCGAAGCGACGCTCGCCGGCTCAGCGGGCGAAACGATCGCAGGCGTCGTCAGCGCCATCGACAGCCGCATCGATTCGGTCTCGCGGACTTTGAAAATCGAAGCGACCGTTTCCGGCGCCGGGCCGTTGGTCCTTCCCGGCGCGACCTATGCGGTGCGCACGACAAATGCGGGCGCGACAGCGCTCGGCCTGCCGGGGCTCGCGGTGCAGTGGGACCGCACGGGCTCTTATGTCTGGAAGCTTGAAGGAGACGGCGCGGCTGTTCGGGCGGCGGTGACCGTACTGCAGCGCCGGGACGACGTCGCCATCGTCGACGGCGATCTTCGTCAGGGCGATGTCGTCATCGTCGAGGGCGCCGATCGCGTCCGGCCCGGGATGACGTTCCCGCGGCGCGCCGCCGCCGCGCAGTGGCGCCTCAGCGCCGGCGGCGCAGGGGCGCACTAAATGGGCTCGAAGGACCGTCGACGCCCCGATCTGGCCCTGGACGGCGGCTTCGTCGCCGCCTTCGTCAAACGCCCGATCCTCGCTGCGGTCTTAAACCTTCTGATCATAATCGCAGGTCTTGCCGCCCTGTTCGGCGTCGAAGTGCGCGAACTTCCCGACGTCGACAATCCGGTCGTAACGATTGAGACGAGATATCCGGGCGCGACGCCCGAATCGATCGACGCGGAGGTCACGTCGATCATTGAGGGCGCGGTAGCGCAAGTCGACGGCGTCAATTCAATTTCGTCCTCATCATCGCGCGAGCAAAGCCGCGTCGTCGCCGAGTTCCTGCCGAGCGTCGACATCAATATCGCCGCGACGGACGTCAAGAACGCCGTCTCCAGCGTCGTCGAAAGACTGCCCGAAGACGTTGACGAGCCGACGGTCGTCAAGGCCGACAATGATTCATCGCCGATCATGCGAATTGCGGTGTCGGCTTCTCAGATGGCGCCCGCCGATCTCGCGGATCTCGTCGAGGACGTCATCGCGCCGCGCCTGCAGGCCGTCGAAGGCGTCGCGCAAGCGCAAGTCTATGGCGATCGCAAAAGGGCGATCCGAGTGCGGCTGATGCCGGCCTCGCTCGCTGCGCGCGGCTTTTCCGTCGACGATGTCGCGCGCGTCGTAGCGTCGGCCTCTCTGACGGCGTCCGCCGGACGGCTCAGAAGCATGACGCAGGAAATATTCGTGCGCGCGGAAACGCCCGCGACGAGCCCCGAAGAGATCGGCGCCTTGCGTCTCGACGACGCGACGCGCCTTTCCGACGTCGCGCTCGTCGAGTGGTCGTTCGAAGACGAACAAAGGACAGCGCGGGTCAACGGCGAGACGGGCGTCGGGATCGGCATCCTGCGGCAGGCGCAATCGAATACGGTCGAGGTTTCAAAAGGCGTTCGCGCCGCCGTCGCCGATCTCAGCCGATCGCTTCCTGCGGGCGTGTCGGTCGTCGTATCGAGCGATGATTCCGTGTTCATCGAGCGCGCCATCGAGGAAGTCGCCGGCAGCCTTGTCGCGGCGACGCTCATTGTCACGGCGGTGATCTTTCTCTTCCTCCGGTCCTGGCGCGCAACGATCATTCCGGCGGTCGCCATTCCCGTTTCGCTCATTGGCGCCGTCGCGGCGATCTATCTTGCAGGCTTTTCGATCAACCTCCTGACGCTCCTTGCGCTTGTCATGGCGACCGGCCTTGTCGTTGATGACGCCATCGTCGTCACGGAGAACATCGAGCGATGGAAACTGAACGGAGCGGGAAAGAGGGCGGCGGCCGTGCTTGGAACCCGCGAAATTCTCTTCGCGGTTCTGGCGACGACAGCGACGCTGGCCGCGGTCTTTGTTCCGATTTCCTTCCTGCCCGGCCAAGCCGGTCAGCTGTTTTCGGAGTTCGGCTTCGTCCTCGCCTTCGCAGTTGTGGTATCGTCCTTCGTCGCGCTGACGCTATGTCCGGCGCTGTCGGTCCGGTTCGGGCGCGCGGCGGCCCCAAGACGCGCCAATGGCGAGCCGCGCGCGGCGAAAGCCTATCGCAAGTTCTTGAGTTTCCTTGTCGCCCATCCGCTCATTCCCGCAGCCGCGTCAATAGCTTTCGCGGCGGCGGGCGTCGTCGTCTACCAGTTGCTGCCGCGCGAATTGACGCCTCCTGAGGATCGCGGCCGGCTCTTCGTGATGGTGTCGGGACAAGAAGGAGCGACGTTCGGCTTCGTCGATGATAAGGTGCGGCTGATCGAGGAGAGACTCGCGCCGCTGGTCGAAAGCGGCGAGGCTGAAAGCGTCGTATCGATCAACGGCGTCGGCGGCGGCAACCGCGCCTTCGTACTGGTCATCCTGAAAGATTGGTCGGAGCGGACCGTCACGCAGGAGGATATCGAGGCGAAAGTCCGCCCTACGCTCTCGTCGATGCCGGGCGTCACGGCGGTCCTTCGCGGCGGAAACAGCCTCGGCATCCGCGGCGGCGGACAGGGCCTGCAGTTCGCCGTGCTCGGCGACGACTATGGGGCCGCGGCCGACGCGGCGGAGACGCTCGCGTCCGAGCTGCAGAAGAACCCGATGTTCACAGATGCGCGTCCGAATTTCCGCTTCTCGCGGCCGCAGATCACGGTCGGCGTCGATCGCGAAGCGGCGGCGCTTCTCGGCGTCCCGACATCGGCGATTACGACGACGCTTGCAGCGATGACGGACGAATTCCGCGCGGCGGAGATTTTCGTCGGCGACGATATCATCAACGTCTATCTTTCCGCCGGCGGCGAGCCGGTGGACGACCCGACTGATCTTGCGAATCTCTTCGTGAAAACCCGAACCGGCGTTTTTGTTCCCCTGACGTCAGTCGCGCGGGTCGAAGAATCGCCGATCGCGTCGACGCTCGCGCGCGAGGATCGCCGCCGGGCGGTTCCCGTGACCGCCAGCCTTGTCGAGGGCGCAAGGCTCGGCGACGCCGTCGCCGCGATGCGCGAGGCGGCGGCCAGGACGCTCCAGGGATCGATGTCGACGACCTTGCTCGGCGAGGCGCGCCTTCTTGAGCAGTCATCCGATTCGACGCTCATCGTGTTCGCGTTCGCCGCGCTGATCGTGCTCCTCGTTCTCGCAGCGCAGTTCGAGAGCTTCATCTCCGCGCTAATCATCATGCTGACCGTGCCATTCGGGCTCGCGGCGGCGATCTTTGCGATTTGGCTGACTGGCGGATCCTTGAATTATTACAGCCAGATCGGACTTGTCCTTCTCATCGGCGTGATGGCGAAGAACGGCATCTTGATCGTTGAATTCGCCAATAAGCGGCGCGACGAGGGCATGAGCGTCAAGGACGCCATTCTCGACGCGTCGATGACGCGCCTTCGACCCGTTCTCATGACGGCGATTTCGACGCTGCTTGGCGCGCTGCCGCTCTTCCTAGGCTCCGGCGCGGGCGCTGAATCGCGCGCGGCGCTCGGCTGGGTCGTTTTCGGCGGGCTCGGCTTCGCCACGCTCTTCACGCTGTTTCTGACGCCAGTGACGTTCCTCGCGCTCGCCCGCTTTTCAAAGCCTCGCGCCACGGAGGAGGGACGGC
>JACADX010000214.1 GCA_013389125.1 Parvularculaceae bacterium
GAAAAGCCGTCCCGGCGCTTTTCCATGACGTCGAGATAGGCGCGGGCGTTGCCGATCGTCGCTTCGATTTTCGACCGCGAGCGGATGATCCCTTCGTCAGCGAGAAGCTTCTCGATCTTTTTCGGGGCGTAGCGCGCGATCTTTTCCGGATCGAAGCCGTCAAAGGCGCGGCGGAAACTCTCCCGTTTGTAAAGGATCGTGCGCCAGGAAAGCCCCGCCTGAAACCCGTCGAGGATGAGTTTTTCAAAAAGCGCGCGGTCGTCGCGCTCCGGGACGCCCCATTCTTCGTCATGATACTGACGATAAAGGGCGTCCTCGGCCGGCGCCCAGGGGCAATTGAGCTTCGCATCCGCCATTGGGCGATCAGATCATGTGCGCGAGCTTCAAGATCCAGATCAGGAGTATGACGTTCTGGACAATGTAGAACGCGAAGCGGACGAGCACCGCCGGGCGGCTCGTCGAGGCGAGATGGACGAGAGACTGAAGGATGCGCGCGCCGAGGAAGGCGAAGGCCAATTCGTCGGTGATCGCCGTCTGGCCGGTCGCGATCGCGTAGAGGAGGACGGCGGCTGCCGCCGGGAGATTTTCATAGCAGTTTGCGTGGGCGCGCGTCGCGCGCTGGCCGAACCCTTGGAGGTCCTCGCCGGACGCGCGGAACTCGTTCGCCTTCTTCTTGCCGGCGAAGACGAGACCAGTCCGGTAAGTTCCGAGCGTCATCACGAGAAGAATGGTCCACAAGACGAAGCCCAGAAGGGCGATCGCAGTCGGCGTCATGGCGTTGCTCCCATCATCTTTGACGACCCTAGCTGCGTTCGAGATAGGGGGGAAAGGCCAGGCGCAGCGGCCGGCCGTCAGCGCTCGGGGTCGCGCCCGCATTCTCGGCCTCCTTGAGACGATCGGTGCGGACAAGCGCGAGGGCGATGCCGTCGCCGCCGGAAAGCGCCTCGCCGATCGTCTGGTCGCCGGCCGTCACGGCCGTCCCTTTCGGCGGCGGCGCGCCGTCAAAGCGCGCCATCATGGTGCGCTTGCGGATTTCGCCCTTGCGCTTCATCCGGCTCGTCACCTCCTGGCCGACGAAACAGCCCTTGGCGTAGCTGACGGCGTTCAAGGCGTCATAATTGACGTCGAGGAGGAACATTTCCTCGCCGCCGAAGTCCGCGCCGAATTCCGGGACCCCGAGCGACAGGCGAAGCGCGTCGTAGTCGGCGTCGACGCTCGGCTGATTTTCGCGCTCGACGATCGCGCGCGCCGGCAGGCCGGCATGGCGCGGATCGGACGCGCCCGCGCCGACCGCGACGGCGCGCGAGGCTTCTTCGCGGAGCGTTATTTTCGCACGGAGCTTGTAGATTGAAAGGCGTTTCATGAGCGCTGGCGCCGCTGACGCCGCGCAGTCGATGAAAAACCCGTCCGCTTGCGGATAAAGGAAGAAGTCGAAAAGAATCTTCCCTTGCGGCGTCAGCAGCGCCGCAAAGGATGTCCCGACGCGCGAGACATCCTGCGTGACGAGGCCTTGAAGAAACGCCGACGCGTCCGCGCCGACAAGGCTCAAGACCGCGCGACTTGATAGCCGCCCTTCCATGGCGCCGATTTAGGGCGCCCGGCGGGAAAGGGAAGGCGCCTTCTCCTTTCCTCTCCCGGCGGGAGGGAGAGGGAAGGGTCGAAGGGCGGCGGGCCGCCGCTCAGAGCCGGTCGAGCGTCGGCTTTTCCTTGCCGAGCCAGGCCGCCTTCATGAGGCCCTCGGCGTATTTGCGGGCGCCCTTGTCCTTTTGCGCCTTGTAGGCCTCGGTAAGGCCGTAATAGGCCCAGCCGTTATTCGGCCATTCGCCGAGCGATTCGACGAACAGCTGCTCGGCGCGCTCGGCGTCGCCGGTCTTGAGGACCATCGCGGCGAGCGTCTGCTTTGCGGGATAATACCAGTAGGCGGGCTCGGTGTAGTTGAGCGCCTTCTGGAGGGCGACGGCCTCCTCCATTTTTCGCGTCGCGGCCGCGTAATCGCCTTCCGCGGCGTCGGCCCTCGCCAGAACCGTCAGCCTGCTGATTTTCAAGATGTCGGGCGCCGGAATGAGGTTGTCGACAAGGCCCTTCATGTCCGCCGTGTCGATGAGCTTTTGGATGGCGTCCGCTTCCGCGCGGGCGCCTTTCGCGTCGCCGCTCCTTGCGAGCGCTTCGCCGCGGGCGTAATGCCAGGCGCCTTTGAGGAAGGGGAACGCGTCGCCCGGCGCTTCTAGCGCCATGACCTCGGTCGGCGCGCCGAACTGCGCGAAGGCGTAGAAGGGCGCCGCCTTGATCGGCTGCGCGATCGGCACCGCCGCCGCCATCTCATAGGGAAGCTTGGCGTCGAGTTTCTTCGCCATCGCGAGCGCCGTTTCGGCGTCGCCGGCGAGCTGCGCCGACCACAAGACGAAATGCACATTGTGGACGTAGTAGCCGAATTCGTACATCGGGCTTGCGCGCCCGCCGGCGAGGAACGCCTCGTCGGCCTCCGCCGCCTTGACGTTTTCGTCGATCGCCCGGCGCCAGCGGCCGATCCGCGACCAGGTGTGCGAGGGCATGTGCATCAAATGGCCGAGCCCCGGCGAAAGCTCCGCCAGCCGGTCGGCGTAAGGCGCGGCGCGGAACGGATTGTCGGAGGCCTCCGTCATATGGATGTAAAGATGGATCGCCGCCTGATGATTGGGGCTCCGCGCCAGGATCTTTTCAAGAAGCTCGACCGACTTTTGCGCGCGGCCCTTAGGCGTGCGTCCGTCCGGCTGCCAGTAATCCCAGCGCTGCGTGTCCATGTTCGCCTCGACGGCGAGGGCGAGAACGAAATCGTCGTCGGGATAGGTCTCCGCGACGTTTTCCATCGCCGCCGCGAAAGCCTCGTCGAGCGCGCTCCGATCCTTGAGCGGCTTCTTCGCGTATCGCGGCGTCAGCGCTTCAATGAGCGCGCGCTCCTTCTCGCTCGCCTGCGCGCGGCGCGCCATCGCGGCCGCGGTCGCCGCGTAAGCGGGCGCGACGGCGTCGTCGACCATCGGCGCGTTGATGTTGGGGCCAAGCGCGAAAGCCTCGCCCCAATAGCACATCGCGCAATCCGGATCAGCGGCCTGGGCCGCCTTGAAGGCGTCGATCGCCGCGCCGTGGTTGAAGTTCCACATATGCGCGAGTCCGATATTAAAGTGCCGCTGCGCTTCGGGATTCGTCGTCGAAATCCCGTATTCGACGCCGGCGGCCGGCGTGATTGCCGGCGCCGCAGGGGCCGCGGCGTCGCCCTCGCCCGCCGCCCACGCCGCGCCGATTGCCGCGAAATAGGCGCGGCGCTTCAGGATCGACGCCGCGTCCTTGCCGCAGGCCGAACGCGCGATCGTCAAGGGATCGACGAACGGAACGCCGCCGCCGCTTTTCGAAATTTCAACGCCGCCGAACAGCGCGAGGCCGGCCGCCGCCGCGGCGCTTAACATGTAAAGTCGCTTCATGGTTCTCTCTCCCGTTGAACCCTTCAGGAAATCGAGGGTCGCGTCTGCGCCCCGAGCGGGCGCCGTCAGACTGCTTGAAGCCGAATGGACCGCCGCACGATATCGCGCAGCGTCCGGTGTTCATTGCACGGCGTCCGACTTTCTCCGCTATCGAAAGCCGGGCGTGTCGTGCTTTAAGGAACCATGACCGCCGCTTCAAGCGCCAATCTCCGCGAGTATTCGGTCAGCGAACTCGCCGGCGCCGTCAAACGCGTCATCGAGGACGGCTTCGGCCTCGTGCGCGTCAAGGGCGAGCTCGGCCGCGTCACGCGCGCCCCGTCGGGCCATGTCTATCTCGACCTCAAGGACGAGAACGCGACGATCTCCGGCGTCATCTGGAAAGGAAACGCCGCGCGCCTCGCGGTCGCGCCCGAACAGGGGATGGAAGTCGTGGCGACGGGAAAGCTCTCGACCTTCCCCGGCCAGTCGAAATACCAGATCATCATCGACAGCCTCGAGCCCGCCGGCGCCGGCGCCTTGATGGCGATCCTTGAAGAGCGCCGGAAAAGGCTCGCGGCCGAGGGGCTCTTCGATGCGGCGCGAAAGCGCCCGATCCCCTATCTCCCGGAAGTCGTCGGCGTCGTCACCTCGCCTTCCGGCGCCGTCATCCGCGACATTCTCCATCGCTTGCGCGAGCGCTTTCCGCGCCATGTCGTCGTCTGGCCGACGCAGGTGCAGGGAAAGGGCGCCGAACTCGGAATCGCCGCGGCGATCCGCGGCTTTAACGAGCTCGCGGCCGGCGGCGCCGTCCCGCGTCCTGACGTCATCATCGTGGCGCGCGGCGGCGGCAGTCTTGAAGACCTCTGGTGCTTCAATGAGGAAATCGTCGTCCGCGCGGCGGCCGAAAGCGGCATCCCGCTGATCTCGGCGGTCGGGCACGAAACCGACACGACGCTGATCGATTTCGCCGCCGACCTTCGCGCGCCGACGCCGAGCGCGGCGGCGGAGAAAGCCGTGCCGATGCGGTCTGATCTGCTCGGCGAGGTCCTCAACAAACAGCGGCGCATGATCGCGGCCGAGGCGCGCCGTCTCGAGGAGCGGCGCATCCGCCTTGTCTCGGCCGTGCGTGGGCTTGGCCGCCCGGAAGACGCGGTCGGGGCGCTGGCGCAGCGGCTCGACCGCGCCGGCGACCGGCTCGCCGCAGCGCTCCGCACAAGAAGCGATGCGGCGGGGCGGTGCTTTGCTGGGCTTGCTGGACGCATGGGCCCGCGCGCCCTCGCCGTCGGCTTCGCCCGCCGCGAGGCGGCGCTTCAGGGCGTCGCAATGCGGATGACAAAAGAGCGGTTCCTTCGCCTTATCGCCGAGCATCGCCGCGCGCA
>JACADX010000070.1 GCA_013389125.1 Parvularculaceae bacterium
CGCTGGCGCGAAGGGGGAACGATCGCCTCGCGCGGCGAAGGCATGCGCTTCGGGTTCGCTTTGAATTGCGTTTTCGGCAGCGCGAACCCTTTCTTCGCGATCGCCTCGCAAAGTCCGATATAAAGGCCCGTCACGCCGTCATCTTGATAGCGCGCGGCGATCGCGCCATAGACCGGCATTTCCTCCGGCGGCTTGGCGAATTCCTGCCGGTTCCGCTGCACCTGCTTTCGGACGTCGCGAAGCGCGTCCTCCGCGCCCTTGCGGTCGAACTTGTTGATCGCGACGACGTCGGCGAAGTCGAGCATGTCGATCTTCTCAAGCTGCGAGGCCGCGCCGAATTCCGGCGTCATCACGTAAAGCGAGACGTCGGCGATTTCAGCGATCGCCGCGTTCCCTTGTCCGATGCCGGGCGTTTCGACAATGATGAGGTTGAAGCCCGCGGCGCGGCAGGCGTCGACCGCCTGATGCGCGAAGGCCGGGATTTCCTTGTCGGAATCGCGCGTCGCGATTGACCGGAAATAGATCTGCGGCGCGTTGATGGAGTTCATGCGGATGCGGTCGCCGAGAAGCGCGCCGCCGCTTTTCCGGCGCGAGGGATCGATCGCGAGGACCGCGATCTTGAAATCGGGCGCATCCATCTTGAAGCGCGTGATGATTTCGTCCGAGAGCGACGACTTGCCCGAACCGCCGGTTCCGGTGACGCCGAGCACCGGCGCCTTCTTCGCGCCGGACGCTTTCTTCAATGCGGCGAGCGCATCCGCGTCGGCCTTCCCTTCCTCGAGCATCGTCAAAAAACGCGCGAGCGCGCCCCAGCCCGCGCGCCCGAGCGCGTCGACGCCGGCCTTGCCGATCGCAACGGGGTCGAAATCGGCGCGCGCGATCATGTCGTCGATCATCCCCTGAAGGCCCATCTTCTGGCCGTCTTCGGGCGAATAGATGCGCTCGACGCCGTAGGCGTGAAGCTCGCGGATCTCTTCGCGCGAGATGACGCCGCCGCCGCCGCCGAAGACCTTGATGTGGCCGGCGCCGCGCTCTTTCAGGAGGTCGACCATGTATTTGAAATATTCGATGTGGCCGCCCTGATAGGAGCTGACCGCTGCCCCTTGCACATCTTCCTGGACGGCGGCGTTGATGATTTCGTCGACCGAGCGGTTATGGCCGAGGTGAATGACTTCTGCGCCCGACGACTGAAGGATTCGGCGCATGATGTTGATCGCCGCGTCATGACCGTCAAAGAGGCTCGTCGCCGTGACAAAGCGGACCTTGTTCGAGCGGGCGCGGACGGCGCCTGCGCCGGGCTTCACCTTTTCCATCACCTTCGCATCGTCAGGCATGGTCTCCTCCGTCGCCCTGTCGTTCACATCATCGCGTCGGCGATCGCCATGACGGCGTCGGCGCCGGCGGTCGCTTCGGCTTCGTAAGCCGTCGCGCGCGGCAGGATGCGCTCGCCGTAAAAGCGCGCGGTCGCAAGCTTGTTGCTGAGAAAGACCGCGTCGCCCTTCCCCGCCGCAAGATCGGCCGAGGCGGCCAGCGCGGCCCGCGCCATTTGCCAGCCGCCGAGCGTCACGCCGAAGAGCCGCAAATACGGCATCGCGCCGGCAGCGGCGTTACGTACGTCGCCCTTATATTGCGCGAGGAGCCAGCGGGTCGCGCGGTCGAGAGAATCGATCGCCTTCGACAGCGACGCGCGAAGGCCCGCGACCGCCGCCCCGCCGTCGCGCAGCGCGCCGTCAAGATCGCGCATCTCGGCGATCATCGCTTTCGCCTCCGCAGCGCCGTCGCGCGAAACCTTGCGGCCGATGAGATCGTTCGCCTGGATGCCGTTCGCGCCCTCGTAGATTTCGGCGATCTTGGCGTCGCGCATGAACTGCGCGGCGCCCGTCTCTTCGACATATCCCATGCCGCCATGGACCTGAACGCCGTTCCACGCCGCTTCGGAACCGTTCTCCGTGCACCACCCCTTGACGATCGGGATGAGGAGATCGACGCGAGAGGCCGCAGCCGCGCGCGCAGCGGCGTCCGGATGGCGATGCGAAATATCGAGTTTTCCCGCTGCGTAATAGGCGAGCGCGCGGCCGGCCTCGGCGAGCGCGCGCATCGTCATCAGCATGCGGCGGACGTCCGGATGGCGGATGATCGCGACGGGATCGGGACTCGTCCCGACGATATCGCGGCTCTGGACCCGCTCGCGCGCGAAAGAGGCCGCCTTCTGATAGGCGCGCTCCGCGATGCCGACGCCTTCAAGACCGACCGAGAGGCGAGCGTTGTTCATCATCGTGAACATGTAGGCGAGGCCCTTGTTCTCCTCGCCGACGAGATAGCCGATTGCGCCCTCCGCCTCGCCGAATTGCATGACCGCGGTCGGGCTTGCGTGAATGCCCATCTTCTCTTCAAGCGACACGCAGCGGACGTCATTGCGCGCGCCCGGCGATCCGTCCGGCTTCACCATGTATTTCGGAACGATAAAGAGCGAAATTCCTTTGACGCCCTCGGGCGCGTCGGGCGTGCGCGCCAGCACCATGTGGACGGCGTTCTCGGTGAGATCGTGATCGCCGTAGGTGATGAAGATCTTCTGCCCGAATAGGCGATAATGGCCGCCTTCCCTCACCGCCTTGGTGCGAACGCGCGCAAGGTCTGAACCCGCCTGCGGCTCGGTGAGCTGCATCGTGCCGGTCCATTCGCCGGACACCATCTTCGGAAGGTAGGTTTCCTTCTGGTCGCGCGAACCGTAGCGCGACACCGCCTCGATCGCCGCTTGCGTCAGCATCGGACAGAGCGCGAACGCCATGTTCGCCGAATGCCAAAGGTCGAATAGTCCCGTCGCGATGAGATGCGGCAGTCCCTGCCCGCCATAGGCTGGATCAAACGGGACCGCGTTCCATCCTCCGTCTACGAACTGTCGATACGCGTCACGCCAGCCGTCGGGCGTCTTCACTGCGCCATTGACGAGTCTTGAGCCCTGCCGGTCGCCGACGCGGTTGAGGGGCGCAAGCACCCCGCCGGCGAATTTCCCGCCTTCCTCGAAAATCGACCGGAGCAGCTCCTCATTGAGGTCATCGCCCCCCGGCAGGCGGGCAATGTCGCTAAAGCCCGCGAGCCGCGTCGCAGCAAAGCACATGTCGGCGATCGGGGCGGCGTAGGTCATGGGCGCTGTTCCTCCGCGAGCGATGAAAAAGTCAGTAGCGGCTGGAGCGCCGCCGCTCCAGTCCGCCTTTTTTCGACCGCCCGGACGGCTGCCATTTTCGGCTCGACGGATCCATTTGTCAAATGCATACTACGACACTGGTATGCAGATAACGCATAAGCGATGAACGCCGCCAAGCTGAAACACCTCATCCTCATTGACCGCTCCGGGTCGATCACCGCCGCGGCGCGCGCGCTCGGCCTCACCCAGTCGACCGTGAGCCGCAGCCTCGCCGATATCGAGCGCGAGATCGGTTTTGCGGTCTTCGACCGGCGCGCCCGAGATGTCATCGCGACCGAGCGCGGCCGCGCTTTCCTCGCCCGCGCGGCCCGGATCGTCTCCGACCTTGAACAATTGTCGGAGGACGCGCGCCAGAGCCGGCTTGCGGAAGAAACCCTCATTCGCGTCGGCGTCTCGCCCGCCTCAATGCAGGGCCTTGTCAACAAGGCGGTCAAGCAGCTCGTTCTGAGGCGCCCCGAATTGCGCGTGCACCTTGAGGCGACGTCGGTCGGCGGCGGCGTCAAGGCGCTCGCGCGCGGCGATTTCGACATCCTCGTCGGGCCTGAAGCCGCCATGCGGGACGAAGATGATTTCGCCATCGAGGCGCTCGGCGAATTGCGGACGCATCTTTTCGCCCGCAAACAGCATCCGCTTGCGAGAAAAGAGCATGTCAAAAAGGCGGACATCTCCGGCTTCCCGGTCGTCGCGCCTGACCGCATGAGCTGGCACACGGATCAGCTCCGAACGCTCTTTTCCGCGCCCGGCGGCGACGCCGCCCGCCGCATGCATGTGATCGAGTATTTCCCCTTGATCGCCGACATCGTCGCGGCGAGCGACGCCGTCGGCGTCGTCAGCGCCGAATATGCGCGGACCAAGACGTTTCAGAAGCGCTTTGCGCTCCTTGACATCGACTATTTCGCGCCGCTCAAGGTCGCCTTTGCCGTCAGGAAGAGGTGGATGCCGACAATCGCCGTGCGGGTTTTTCAGGCGACGCTGAAGGAGTTTCCGCCGGCCGCCTGAATCCGGCATAGTGACGGCGCGACAACGAGAGGAACGGATGGCCG
>JACADX010000185.1 GCA_013389125.1 Parvularculaceae bacterium
GTGCAGCGCTCTTGCAAGGCGCGCGCTCGCCCCGTCCGCCGCCGCGGCGGCCGCCTCGCCCGCCGCGTCCGCGACCGTGTCGACCAGCATCAGCCGGACATCCTCAAGGCTGATCGTCGCCGGGCCCGGCCGCAGGGATTTCGGGCCCTTGAAGAGAATGAGCTTGTCGATCTCTGAGCGGGAGACGCCGCGATCCTCGCCAAGCAGCGTCACCAGAAGTTCGAGCGCGTCGTCATCGAACTTCAAATCCTCGGCGCGCGCCGCCGCAAGCGCTAGGGCGCGGATGTCGCCTGGCGCGTCGGCATAGGAGGGAATGGCGACCGCGGCCTTCGAGCCTTCAAAGAGCTTCCGGAGCCCCGAGGCCTTGCCGAGGTCGCCCGCCTCGATCAACACGACGCCCGTCGGCTTCAGACGGCCGCTCTCGATCCCCGCGACGAGGAGCCTTGCCGCCGGCGCCGCCGTCTCGCCGGCCGTCCGCAGGCGGACGATACGCTCGCCCCCGGTCATCGACAGCTGGACGGCCTCGTCGGCGAGGCGCGAGGGCTCGGACTTGAGGTCGCCGTCGGCGAGTTCGATCGCGTTGAACGGATCCTTCAGATCCGGCGAGACCTGACGCGCGATTCTGTCAGCGCGTTCGCGGACAAGGCCTTGATCCGGCCCATAGACGAGGATCGCCCTGATGTCGGGGTCGCGCCGGGCGATGAAGGCCTCGACGGCCTTGCCTTTGAGGGCGGTCACTTGTCGCTTCCGGCCTTCTTGTCCTCGGCCGCCGCCAGCTCAAGGAGGATGTCGCGCTCGACGTCCTCGGCGAGCTGGTTTGCGGCCTTCTCGCGCGCGGCGTCTTCGGCGTGGAGCGTCGAATATTGCGAATTGACGACGTTGAAGGACGCGATCGAGGTGACGGAGCCCTTGATGCGCCGCGAGGTCCCGCGCTCGACAAGCGTATAGCCGCCGACGATGCGGTAATTGTAGCGCGTCACCGAGGCGTCGATCTGCACGGCGAGCCGCTCGGCCTGTTCCGAGGCGGTGATCGACAGCTCGTATTTCGCTTCGCCGGCGGCCTTCGCCATTCGGCGCTCGAAGGCGCGGCGGACGACGGGCTCGATGTCCTCGGGCGCCGTCACGGCGGCGAGCGCGACATTTCGAAGGCCCGGCGCCGAACCCTCGCCTGTCGCATAAAGCGGCTGGAAGCCGCAGGCGGAGACGAACAGGAGGCCGCCGATCCCGGCGAACGCCGCGACCACTTTCCCGATGAGGCGCCCTCCCGGCTTCCGCTCGAACGGGCGATGATGCGTTGCGTCAGTCATGCGGCGTCCTAGTTCGCGACGATATTCACGATCCGGCCCGGAACGACAACGACTTTCCGGACGGTGAGGCCTTCGACATGGCGCCTCACTTCCGCGTCGGCGAGCGCCTCGCGCTCGACCGCCTTGGCGTCGGCGTTGGCGGCGACATGGATTTCCGCGCGGCGCTTGCCGTTGACCTGGACGGGAAGGACAAGCGTCTCCTTGACGAGAAGCGCCGCGTCCGCGTCGGGCCAAGGGGCGTTGAGTACGAAGCCCTTGCCGCCGAGATGCTCCCAGCACTCCTCGGCGAGATGGGGCGTGAAGGGCGCGATGAGGCGAACAAGCGCCGAGAGCGCTTCGGCGCGCGCCGGCGTCGCGGCGCCGTCGGCCTTTCTGACCGTCGCCAGGAACTCGTAGATGCGCGCGATCGCCTTGTTGAACCGGAAATGCTCGATGTCGTCGGTGACGCCGGCGATCGCCTGATGGGTCGCGCGGCGAAGCTCGTCCGCGCCCGCGGGCGCTGCGGCGCCGGCGAGAAGCCCTTGATGCGGCTCGACTGTCTCCCAGATGCGGGCGACGAGCTTCCAGGCGCCTTGTGCGCCCGCATCCGTCCATTCGACGTCGCGTTCGGGAGGCGAGTCGGAGAGGATGAACCAGCGCGCGGCGTCCGCGCCGTATTTCGCGATGATGTCGACCGGCGAGACGACGTTCTTCTTCGACTTCGACATTTTCTCGACGGGGCC
This sequence comes from Parvularculaceae bacterium, assembly GCA_013389125.1. Classification (GTDB taxonomy): domain Bacteria; phylum Pseudomonadota; class Alphaproteobacteria; order Caulobacterales; family Parvularculaceae; genus Amphiplicatus. Next base: position 2,030 of record JACADX010000185.1, read on the forward strand.
GACCGTGACCGGTTCGCCGCTGACAGTCGCCAATTTCCCGCCGACCGTCACGACGTCCTCGGGCAGGATCCATTGGCCCTTCGCATCCTGATACGTCGCGTGCGTCACCATGCCTTGCGTGAAGAGATTGGCGAAGGGCTCCTCGATCGAGAGATGGCCGGCGTTCTTCATCGCGCGGGTGAAAAAGCGCGCGTAAAGAAGGTGCAAGATCGCGTGCTCGATGCCGCCGATATACTGATCGACGGGGAGCCAGTAGTCGCAATCCGCCTTGTCGACCGGGCCGTTCCCGCGATGCGCGACGTCGGTCGCAAAGCGCGCGAAATACCAGGCGCTGTCGACGAAGGTGTCCATCGTGTCGGTCTCGCGCCGCGCAGGACCTTGACACTCCGGACACGGAACATTCAGCCATTCGGGCATCCTGTCCATCGGGTTGCCGGGCGTCTTGAAGGCGGCCGCGGGGACCTCCGGGAGCTTGACGGGAAGGTCCTTTTCCGGAACCCTGACGACGCCGCACGTCGCGCAATGGATCGCCGGGATCGGGCAGCCCCAATAGCGCTGGCGCGAGACGCCCCAGTCGCGGAGGCGCCATTGCGTCGCGGCGCGCCCGATGCCGATCGCCGCGATTTTCGCGATCGCCGCCTCGATTGCGGCGTCCACGGACAATCCGTCGAGGAAGCCGGAATTGAAAAGCGTTCCCGGCCCGACGTAAGGGCCGCCTTCGACGGAAAAGGTCTTCGGGTCCTCGCCGGGCGGCAGCACGACCGGGATAATATCGAGTCGATACTTTACAGCGAAATCGTGGTCGCGTTCGTCGTGGCCGGGACAGCCGAATATCGCCCCGGTCCCGTAGCCCATGAGAATGAAGTTCGCGACGTAAACGGGGAGCTTTCGCCCGTCGATGAACGGGTGCTCCGCGAAAAGCGGCAGCGCGAAACCCTTTTTTTCCGCCTTGTCGATCGCTTCCTGCGACGTTCCCGTCCGCTGGCATTCGGCGATGAAGGCGGCGGCCTTGGGGTCGTCCTTGGCGACGGCGGCCGCAAGCGGATGGTCGGGGGCGACGGCGATGAACGAGGCGCCGAACAGCGTGTCGGGCCGCGTCGTGAAGATTTCGATCTCTTTCGCGCCGTCGGACGCCGACGTTCCGCTCATCAAACGAAACCGCACGAACGCGCCCTTCGACTTGCCGATCCAGTTCTTCTGCATAAGCCGGACATTCTCCGGCCAGCCCTTGAGACGCCCGTCGTCAAGGGCCGCCAGCAGGTCCTCGGCCTTGTCGGTGATCTTCAGGAACCATTGCGAGAGTTTCTTCCTCTCGACGACGGCGCCGGAGCGCCAGCCGCGCCCGTCGATCACCTGCTCGTTCGCCAGCACCGTCATGTCAACGGGGTCCCAGTTCACATAGGACTCGCGACGCTCGACGAGGCCCATCTTCCAGAAATCGAGGAAGAGCTTTTGCTGCCAGCGGTAATACCCGACGTCCGATGTCGCGAGTTCGCGGCTCCAGTCGAGCGCGAGGCCGATGCTTTTCAGCTCCGCCCGCATATGGTCGATATTGGCGTAGGTCCAGTCGCGGGGGTGCGCGCTGGTCTGCATGGCCGCGTTCTCGGCCGGCAGGCCGAAAGCGTCCCAGCCCATCGTATGGAGAACATTATGCCCGCGCGCCCGCTTGTAGCGGGCGATGACGTCGCCCATGGCGTAGTTCCGGACATGCCCCATGTGAATGCGCCCTGACGGATAGGGGAACATCTCGAGCACGTAGTATTTCGGGCGCGACCGGTCGGATGCGGTCGCGAACGCCCTCGCGCCGTCCCACGCCTTCTGCCATTTCGGCTCGATCTCTTTCGGGTTGTAGCGGGCCATACCGGTCTGACTGCGAGCTTCAAGGTCGCTTTACCGCGCATTGTGCGCTGCGTCATCCCTTGCCGGCGGCACAGGCTGATCTCCGAAATCATGAAGATGAGCTTTTGGGTCATGGGAATGCGCGCGCGCGCCTGCGACGATCGGCTGATGAAGAA
>JACADX010000168.1 GCA_013389125.1 Parvularculaceae bacterium
CATCTGGCGGGGGGCTGGCATCCTCGACGCTTTCCTACGATCCCGCCGGGCGGCTCAAGAAGATCGCAGCGTCGGCGACGACGCAATTCCTCTATGACGGCGATCAGGCGATCGCCGAATATGACAATGCGGGAACGACGCTTCTACGCCGCTTCGTGCCGGGGGCGGGCGCGGACGAGCCCCTCGTCTGGTACGAGGGCTCGGGCCTCACGAACAAGAGCTGGATCGCCGCCGACGCGCGCGGCTCGGTTCTCGCCGTCATGAATTCCTCCGGCGCGGCGACGGCGAAGAACAAATACGACCCTTACGGCGTTCCGGCGCCGACAAACGGTGATCCCCCCGTTTTTAGCGAGGTTGGCTGATAGACTTCACGCGGCGCATCCTTCGTAAGCCGTTGAATTTGTTCGACCCGCCACCGATCAAAAATCGGCATGACGACGGTTCGAGTTTTGGCCAAACATCCCTGTTGCAAAAGCATGTCTAAAATCATGGCCTTGACCGCCGTCGCCGCTGCGAAAGTTCGATGACCGAAATGAAAGTCGAACCCAACTCCTAGCGGTGCGGTCCCGCGAGGCCTGCGCGGTCATTTTTCAATTTTCTTCACGCCCTTCAACGACTTATGCGGAAAAGTGACCCAAACCCCGATTTGGGCAACATTTCGGGTCACAAAGGCCGAAAATTTGAGCGGATTTCGGTGGACTCACATGGACGCGCGTGCAATAGAAACAATGGGTTAGAGACGGCTGTAATCGTCTGTGTACCCCAAGTTTTCGACTCATAACCGCTAGGTTGGGGGTTCGAGTCCCTCCGGGCCCACCAGATCGCCGAGATTGTCGGTCCCGCGGATCAAATCCGGACTGCGCTAATCCGCGGCGTTTGCAGCAGCGGCGACCAGCGACAGCACGCCCGGCGCATCGACCGACATCTCGACGCGACGCCTGTCATCGGCGGCGATGACGCCGAGATTGCGGCTGGCGGCGGCGCCTTTCGGGGCGAAAGCGGCGCGATAGCGGCCCTTCGGCAGGCCCTCGATCGCGATCGGGCCGGCGCCGGCGGCAAGAACGAAGACTGCGTGCCGTCCGTCCCTGTTGCGGAACGCGACCGCATCAACGCCCGGCGCCTCGGCTGCCGCATCGATGCGGACAGCGCCTTCGCGAACATTGCGGAATATCTCCGCCATGGCGGCGACGCCCGGCTTTAATGCGACTTCGCCATTCGCGAATTCGAGAAGGTAGCCCGGCTTCGACTTGCCCGCCGCGTCCGCCTTCGCGGCGACGCCATAGCGTTGCCAGGCGCTTGCGCCGGCTTTGATGTCGGCGAAGAGATGCTCGGCGCGGCCTCCGACATATTCGAGCATCTCGATTGTCGCGCCGATCTTTTCAGCCTTCGCGGCGAGGCGCGGCAGCGCGCCGTCGGCGCGCGGACCGTCATATCGATGGTAGGAGACGACGCCGACGAGGTTCGCCGCCTGCGCATTGCGCGCAAGGCGATCGAGATAGTCGCCGGTCCTTGTCGCATGGGAAGTCGACGGCGCGACATAGGTCGGCCGGACGCCTCGGGACGAAAGCCGGGCGTCGAGCGCGACGATCGCATCGCCGATCGCATCGCCGGACCAGTCGCGCGTATTGTCCGGTTCGAGAATGATTTCGACGAAGTCTGGGCTGAGGCCGTACTTGCGCGAAAGATGCTCAAGCGCCGCGTCGATCAGTTCCGCGTATTCCTCCGGGCGGCTTGCATGCGAAAGCGATCCCGCGAGCTTTGACCATCTGAAGTCGACGTAGCATAGATTCACGATCAGGCGCTCGCCGCGCGCCTCAAGCAGGCGCTTCATCGGCAAAGCGAGGTTTTCGACGTAATAATCAAGCGCGGCGAATTGCACGCCTGCAGGGTTCAAGGCGCGGGCGTCGCCATTATCATTTATTTTCTCGTAGAGATGGTCCTTGTAACGCTTATAGCCGATTTCGCCCGCGACGAATTTCGACCAGTAGTCGACAGGATTTTCAGCGCCGCTGGCGATTTCAAGCCTGATGCGGTTGACGCCGGCGTCCTCGACAAGCGCGCGGGCGATTTCTTCGCGATGGACAAGCCACGAGCCGTCGTAGCGGTCGTTCTCCTTGTCCATTTCCCAAAGGCGAGGGGTCGCTTCCCAGCCGCTCATCGTCTGATGCGTCCTCGAAGGGTCGACGATGACCCGCTTGTCATCCGCCGCGGCGGAACAGCCCAGGGCGATGACGGCGAGGAGAGCCGGCGCGGCAAGACGTGATTCCATGGCCGATCCCAATTTGGCGCAACGCGATTTCGTCGACGGACGTTCGATGTCGGCCGCCTGTCCGGCGAGGGCGCCGCCGGCGAAGTTTGGCCTACCATTTTGCGCAACGGCCGTTAACACCGTCAAAACCCGCCGTCGCGGCGTTCCGGTTAACCTTTGCAGGCGAAGGTTCCGCGGCTCGGCGCTTGGCCGATTCCTTGCTTTCGACGGGCGTCATTGACCTTCACGAGCAAATTGGATGAACAAGCCCGCTGAATTGTCGTCGAAGCGGATTTCGGGATCACGCCTCATGCAAAAGGAACTGGCGATCGTCGTTCCCGCCTTTAATGAGGCGAAGGCGATCGGCGCGACGATCGCTGCGCTCAAGGCGATGCTGGCGCGGACCGGGATCGACGGCGAAATCGTCGTCGTCGACGACGGCTCCAAGGACGGCACGGGCGATGCGGCCGAGGCGGCCGGCGTGCGGGTGATCCGGCAGGAGGAGAATTCCGGCTATGGCTATGCGCTGAAGACAGGCATCGCCGCAACGCAATCGAAGTTCGTGGCGATCATCGACGCCGACGGCACCTATCCGGTCGACAAGATCCCTGAAATGCTCGAACTCTGCCGCAATGCGGACATGGTGGTCGGCGACCGCGGCGCCGACATGAAAAACGTGCCGCTCATCAGACGCCCGCCGAAATGGGTCCTCAATACGCTCGCGAACGTGCTGGCGCGGCGGAAGATTCCGGACCTCAATTCGGGCCTTCGTGTCTTCAAGCGCGATTCGCTCGAACGGTTCGTTCAGCTTCTGCCGGACGGTTTTTCGTTTACGACGACGATCACGCTGTCGATGATGTGCTCGAACCTGCGCGTCGTCTATACGCCCATCGCGTACTCAAAGCGCGTCGGCCAGTCCTCGATGAAGCCGACGGCCTTCTTCACCTTCATTCTCCTCGTTCTCCGGATCATCGTGTTCTTTCAGCCGCTGCGCGTCTTCATGCCGCTCGGCGGCGTGCTGTTCCTTCTCGGAATGGCGAAAGTCGTCTACGATTTCACCAAGATGAACCTTTCGGAAAGTGCGATCTTCGCCTTGCTCGCCGCCCTTGTCGTTTGGTCGCTCGGTCTGATCGCCGACATGATCTCCCGCCTTCATTTGCGTCCGCGACCGCACAGCGACTGACATGGCTGAATCGCCCGCAACGCCGCCAGGGAAAAAAAGCCGGGCGACCGGCTTTCTTCGCATTGGCGTCTCGGCGCTGGTCCTTGCCGCCCTGCTGCGATTCGCCCCTGTCGAGGCGATCGTCGCGCAAATCGCGCGGTTGTCGCCGTCGCTCTGGCTCGGCGTATTTGTCGCATTTCTCGCAGGTCATGCGCTGTCCGCAGCGAAATGGCGATGGATGATCGGGGCGTCCGTCCCGTACCCGCGCGCGCTCAAAGCCCATTTCGCCGGCCTTGCGGCGAACCTCGCGCTTCCGGGCGTCGCCGGCGGCGATATCGTGCGGGCTGGTCTTGTGATGAAGGGATCAGGGCGCAAGACGGCGCTCGCGGTCGGTTCGCTTGCCGACCGGCTGATCGATACGGCCTCGTTGACCGTCATCGCGGCGGTCGGCGCGTTTTGGCTTGGCGCGCGCGGCGGCGTCGATCCGGCGGCGCTTTCCCTTGCGGCCGCGACGGCGATTGGCGTCGGCGTCGGCGGCGTCGCGCTTATCGGTCCGATTTCGCGCCTCCTGAGGAAAAGCGCGCCGGGCGGCAAGATCGGCGTCGTCCTTTCCGATGTCGCCGATGCGCTTGAAGAACTTGCACGGCGGCCGGCGGCGCTTTTCGGATGCGCGCTCATTTCATTCGGCGTGCAGTTCGGGTTCGCGGTTCTAAACGCGCTCATCGCTCAAAATCTCGGCGCTGGAACATCAATCGCATCCTGGGTTTTCGCCTGGCCGCTGGCGAAACTCGTTGCGACGCTGCCGATCAGCTTCGGGGGGCTTGGCGTACGCGAGGCGAGTCTTGCGGGATTGATGGCGCCGCTCGGCTATCCGGCTGCGGGCGTCGTCGCGGCCTCGCTCGCATGGCAGACAATTCAATACGCGGCGGGCGGTCTTGGCGCGCTTGCGCAAGGGCTAAGCAAGTCCGACGCGCCGGAGCCGGCGGAGGCCCATCGTGGCTGACGCGCAAGCCCTGGCTGAAATGCGACTCGAGAGCGTCAAGCCGCGCCCGAAAGTCGCCGTGCTCGGCGGCGGGCCGGCGGGCCTTGGCGCGGCATGGCGACTCTCGACCGAAGGCAAGGCGGCCGTCGACCTCTTTGAGGCGGGCCCAAGGGTCGGCGGCAACGCCGCGAGCTTTGAAGCCGACGGCGTCATGTGCGATTTTGGCAGCCACCGCCTGCACCCGGCGTCCGACCCCAAGATCCTCGCCGACATCAAGGCGCTGCTCGGCGATGATCTCCTCTTGCGCCCGCGCCACGGCCGGATTCGGCTGAAGGACTCCTGGATCCACTTTCCGCTGAAGCCGATCGATCTTGCGACGCGCCTGCCGACGGGGTTCGCCGCCAGTCTCTTCATCGACGCCGCGACAGCGAAACTTCGCGCGCCGAAACCGGAAATCGAAACCTTCGGCTCAGTGCTGCTCGGCGGCCTCGGGCGGACGATGTGCGAGAGCTTCTACTTTCCTTACATGAAGAAGCTCTGGGGCCTTGGTCCCGACGACCTTGCGCCGACGCTCGCGCGTCGCCGGGTGTCTGGCAGTTCGCTGCCGAAACTGTTGGCCAAAATTCTCAGATCGTTGCCGGGCCTTAAATCCGAAACGACCGGCAAGTTCTATTATCCGCGCCGCGGCTTTGGAGCGATATCGGAACGCCTCGCCGCGGCCGCGCGCGAGGCGGGCGCGAATATCCGTCTCAATGCGCGCGTCGAGGGGATCGAGATCGCCGACAATCGCGTTCGTTCGATCGAGATCAAGGACGGCGCCGCCATCGAACGGGTGAAAGTCGACGCGGTCTGGTCGACGCTGCCATTGACGACGCTCGTGCGCGCCGCGGGGGACGCGGCGCCCGAGTCGGTAAGGACCGCCGCGAATGCGATGCGCTATCGCGGCATGATTCTCGTCTATCTCGTTCTTGAGACGGATCAGTACACGGAATTCGATGCGCATTACTTTCCGGAGCTGTCGATCCCGATCTCGCGTCTTTCAGAGCCGAAGAATTACGCCGCGTCGGCGGAGCCCGAAGGCCTGACCGTCCTTTGCGCCGAGCTGCCGAGCGATCCGGGCGACGCTTATTGGCCGATGGACGACGACGCCCTCGGCTGCGCGCTTTACGCCTGGCTCGGCGCGGCCGGGCTGCCGCAATCGGCGAAGATCAAGCGCGCGTTCACGCGCCGCCTGCCTTTCGCCTATCCCGTCTACGACCGCGACTTTGAACGACGCTTTGCGACGCTCGACGACTGGATTTCCGGCGTCGAGGGCCTCCTGACTTTCGGCCGGCAGGGCCTTTTCGCGCACGACAATACGCACCACGCGCTGGCGATGGCTTACGCCGCCGCCGACTGCCTTGAGGCGGGCGTCTTCGACAAGACGAAGTGGTCGCGGTATCGGGAAGAATTTCAGACGCATGTGGTCGAGGATTGAGATGATGAGCGGGGACATCGCATCCGCGCCGATCCTCACCTACCACTCGATCTCGAACGCGCCGGGACCGACCAGCATTCCGCCCGCCGTCTTCGCGGCGCAAATGGACGCAGTCGCGGAAAGCGGCGTCGCCGTCGCAGGCCTTGACGCGATCGAACGTTGGCTCGAGGGAAAAGAGCGGTTCTCCCGCCGCACAATCGCCATCACCTTTGATGACGCGTTCGAGGATTTCGCCGCGGCGGCGTTCCCGATCCTCAAGAAGCGCGGCTTTCGCGCCACGGTGTTTGCGCCGACCGCCCGCTTGGGCGGCGCGGAGAACTGGAGCGGCGCGAACGCTGCGCCGCGTCGCCTGATGGACTGGGCGACGGTGCGCGCGCTCGCCGCTGAAGGGGTCGATTTCGGATCGCATGCGCGCACGCATCCTGACCTGACGACGCTCGGCGGCGCGGCGCTTGAAGAGGAGCTTTCCGGCAGTCGCCGCGATCTCGAAGATCAGATCGGCAGGGCCGTCCGGCATTTCGCGCCGCCCTACGGCCGCAGCAATTCCGCCGTCCGCGAGGCGATCGCCCGGCATTATTCGCTTTCCGCCGGCGTCAGGCTCGGGGAAGCGCGACACTCCTCGCCGATCTTCGACCTGCCGCGCATTGAAATGCACTACTATCGGAACATCGGCCTATGGCGGGGCTTCCTTGAGGGGCGCGGCGGCGTCTATCTCCAGTCGCGACGCGCCGCCCGCAGCATCCGCAATGCGGCGTTCCGGGCGTTCGGACAAGGAGCCTGACAGGAATCGATATGGCGAAGGCGAGTTCCGAAAGTCCGCTCCTTAAGCTCGCGCGCAAGATTCTTCCGCGCGATGCGCGCTCGAAGATCGTCGAAACGCAGCGCAAATACCGCCTGCAATGGCCGCGCGCCGGCGCTGTGAAGTTCGCCGATCTCCGGCGCGTGACGCCGATCAGTCCGATTTTCGGCATGGATCGCGGAACGCCGATCGACCGTCATTACATCGAGGCGTTCCTCGCCGCGCACGCATCCGACATCAAGGGACGCGCGCTCGAGCTTGGCGACGCGACCTACATCAAGCGGTTCGGAACCGGCGTTTCGCAGATCGACGTGCTCCACGTCGTCGCCGGAAACCCGGAAGCGACGATTATCGCCGATCTGACGAAGGCGGACCACATTCCGTCCGACGCTTTCGACTGCATCATATTCACGCAGGCGCTGCAAATGATCTACGACATGAAAGCGGCGATGCGGACGCTTTATCGAATCCTGAGGCCCGGCGGCGTCATTCTCATGACGACGCACGGCACGAGCAAGATCGCGCGCCGGCTCGGTCGCGACGACTGGGGCGAATATTGGCGCCTCACCGCGCAAGGCGTTAAGGCGCTCGTCGGCGACGTTGCGCCGGACGCCGACCTGTCGGTGAAGAGCTACGGAAACGTGCTCTCGGCCGCGGCGTTTCTTTACGGGCTCGCGGCGGAAGACCTCGAACGCGGCGAACTTGACGCCGTCGATGAGGATTTCGAAGTTGTCCTCGGCGCGACGATCCGCAAGCCTGCGGCGGCCGGCTGATGCGCTCGAGCCGTTTTCGGACGATCGCCCTGCTCGACACTTCGGTCTCGTCGACCAATGTCGGCGATGAGATCATCATGGAAGCGGTCAAAAGGCGGCTCGCGCCGGTTCTTGCGAACGACTACGTCTGCCGGATCGCGAGCCACGAGACGATGTCGGCGAAGAGCCGCGGCATGATCGCTGGGTCCGACTACGTCATCGCCGGCGGCAGCAATCTCTTAAGCTCGCACGCCGGCCTCCGGTCCGTCTGGAAGCTCTCGCCGCTTGACGCCGGGCTCGGCCCGAAATTCGTGATGATGGGCGTCGGCTGGTATCATGACCAGGGCGCGCCCGATCCTTATACGGCCTGGCTCTTCAAGTCGCTCTTCGCGCGCGACAAGCTGCATTCGGTTCGCGACTCTTACTCGAAGAACAAGCTCGAAGCGCTGGGGTTCGACAACGTCTTGAACACCGGCTGTCCGACGCTCTGGGAGCTGCCGGAGGATATCAACGCGGCGACCCCTAAGAGAAAGGCGAACAATGTCGTTACCACGCTCAATACCTATATGAAGGACAGGCGCGCCGACGCGGCGCTGCTTTCCCTCCTCACTCGGAAATATGAGCGGGTCTTCGCCTGGATTCAAACCTACGCCGACCAGAAATATTTGCAGGAGCTTCATCCCTCGATTGAACTTGTCGCGCCCAATCTTCCCGCCTATGACGCGCTGCTGACGTCCTCCCTCGACCTCGATTATGTCGGCAATCGCCTTCATGCCGGAATCAGGGCGCTGCAAAAGCGGCGGCGCGCGATCATCATCGAGATCGACAATCGCGCGCGGGAAATGGGGCGCGACTTCAACCTGCCGACGGTGAAGCGCGATGACGCGGCGGCGCTTGAAGACATGATCGATCATCCCAAGAACCTCAATATCGTCTTGCCGCGGGAGGATATTCGCCGCTGGCTCGATCAGTGGGCGTGAACAGCCTTTCCCATGCGGACAGACGCCGGAGATCCTCCCCTTGAAGCGCGCGAAGGACAAGCGATCGTCGCAATCGTCTTCCTGGCGCTCGCGGCGCGTCTCATCAATCTCAACGCCGGACTCTGGTACGATGAAATTCTGACGCTGACGCAATCGGTGCGGCTGCCGGCGGCCGAACTCGCGACGACTTACGGGTCGCTCAATAATCATGTCCTTTACACATGGCTCGCCAAGGGCGCGACAGCGATCTTCGGCGAAGAGCCATGGGCGCTGCGCACGCCCGCGGCGCTGTTCGGCGTCGCCTCGATCTGCGCCGCATGGCTCGCTTTTCGGGAAACCGGCTATCGCTGGGCGGCGGTCGGCGCGGCGGCGCTCCTCGCGATCTCCTATCACCATGTCTGGTTCTCGCAGAATGCGCGCGGATACACCGGGCTCTTGCTGTTCACGACGCTCGCCGGGTTGGCGCTTCACCGCGCTCTGAAGACGGATCAACGTCGATACTGGATTCACTACGCGGCGTTCTTCGCGGCGGCGATGCTGGTGCACCTGTCGGCCGCGTTCCTGCTTCTGGCGCAGGGGCTGACGCTGCTCATTCACGGAGCCTTCGTCGCGCGCAGGAAACCTGGCGTGACGCTTTGGCGATGGCTTTCCGGTCCGCTGATCGGGTTCGGCGGCGGGACGCTGATCGTTCTTGCGGCGTTTTCGCCCATGATTGGCGGGATGATCGCGGAATTCGCCGATGTCGCCGGCCCGCCCGAAGCGGCCGCAGCAGGCGTCGTCGAATGGAAGAGCCCCTTTTGGACAATCGTCGAATCGCTCAAGAGCTTCGGCGCCCTCGGCTACGCCGTCCCGCTTGCGCTCGGATTTGCGACCATCGGCGCAGGGCGCATGCTCCGCACGGCGCCGTGGATCGTCGCTCCTTATCTCATCCAGATTCCTCTGACCCTAATTGTTCTCTTGGCGCTGTCGATGCGGGTCTGGCCGCGCTATTACTTCATCGACATCGCGTTTTTGATGACAGCGGTCGTCGTCGGCGCCTTCGCCTTCGCCGAGTTCTTTGCGCGGCGAGCGAATGCGGCAGGCTTCGTGAAGATCAATCCGACGGCGCTCAAGGCGGCGGGATTTGCAGTCATGGCGGCCGCGTCCGTCCCGCTGCTCGTCCGGAACTATAAGGAGCCGAAGCAGGATTTCGACGGCGCGCGCGCTTTCATCGAAAGCGAGCGCGGCGGCGCCGACCGCGTCGCGACGTTGGGACTTGCGACCGTCTATTTCAACGATTTTCGCCGGCTGGGCTGGCCGCAAGTTGCGACGCCCGCTGACCTCGCGCCGCCGACAGACGGGCGGCTTTGGGTCGTCTAGGCATTCCCCTCGCATGCGGCCGCCCATTTCCCACGGGAGGTCGCGATTCTGACATCGGATTTTGAGGAAGCGCGGCGTTTCAAGGGCACGCTCTCGGGCGGCGACGTCATCGTCTACCGATCGCGCCGATGAGCGAAAAGCCGGACAGCGCGGGCGATCGCCGAAGGCCCGGTTTCAAGATCAGCCTTGGTCGGCTGATTGACGATTTCATCGTGCTGTCGACCGGGCAGTTTCTGGCGAAAGTTTTCGGCTTCCTAGCGTTCGCCTGGCTGGCGCGCATACTGACGGTTGCGGATTACGGCGCCGTCGAAACAGCGGTCGGCATGGCGGCGATCGGCGCAGTCGCGATTGAACTCGGCACGGGTTCGGTCGGCGTGCGCCGCATCGCGCAGAAGGAGTCGTCGCCGAGCGCCGTCCTCGGCGCGGTCATTTCCGCACGCCTCATGCTTGCGGTCGCCATAGCGCCGGTGCTGGGGTTGGCCTACGCAGTCCTGACGGCGCGCTCAATGCCGGACGCTCTCTTCTGGCTTTTCGCGGCGAGCCTTCTTGCGTTTCCTTTCAACCACAACTGGTTCTTCCAGTCGCAGGAAAAGATGGCGGCGGCGGGCTTCGGACAGACGCTCAAGATGGGCGCATTCCTGCTGGCGATCCATTTTCTCGCGCCGGAATCGAACGGCGTTCTTCAGGTCGGCGTTGCCGAAATCATCTCGGTGTCGGCGATGGCGATCTGGTATTCGGCGCTCGCTTTTCGCGAGCTGCGGCCGCAGCGGCCGGTTTATAGTCTCGCCGGCGGCGTCGCGACGTTGCGGGAGAGCGGGCCGCTTGGCGGCTCGGCCGTCGTCAACACCGCCAGCCAGTATGTCCCGCTTGTCATCGTCGCGGCGCTCTCAACCCCCGCGGAAACGGCGGAGTTCGGCGCCTCGCAGCGCCTCATTGTGTCTTTGATCACTTTCAGCTTCGTCTATTACTTCAACCTCTATCCGCTTCTCGCGCGGCGCTTCGTCGACGACACCGAAGGGCTCAAAGAAGTTGTCGCGGCCTCCGTCCGCGTCACCGCCTGGGTCGGCGTCTTCGTCGCCGCGATGCTCTGGGCGGCGGCGCCGCTGATCATGCGGATCGTTTTCGGAAAGGAGTTTGCTGGCGCGGGCCCGGAGTTCAGCGTGCTCGCCTGGGTCGGCGCGTTGACGTTAGCGTCCGGCAACGCCCGCTGGCTGCTTGTCGCCGCGCACCGGCAAGCGTCGCTGTTCTGGGCGCAATGCGCCGGCGCGGCGACGATTTTCGTTCTATGCGCGCTTCTGACGCCGACAATGGGCGGAACCGGCGCTTCGATCGCCTGCGCCTTGGGCGCCGCAGTTCTATGGCTAGTCGCCCATTTGCGAACGAAAGGCCTCCCCGTCCGGGCGCCGCTCGCTGACAATATTCCGGCGGCGATCGTCGCGACGGCGACGATCGCGGCGTTAACGATTATGAACGCCGGGCCCGTCGAGCGGGCGGCAGTCGCCTTTGCAGCGGTCGCCGGCGGCATGGTCCTTGACCGCAGGTTTCGCGCCTCGGTCCGGGTTCTGGCTCGCGCCAAGTCCGGCGGCTAATCGCCGCTCCGTCCGCGTTGTTGTGTTGGCGAGGGAATTGCTTAACGCTTGGCGAAGAATGTCTGCGTGCGAGTTTGGGGCCACGAATGGCGACGATTTCAAAGACCAGGGACGAAAGACCGGACGCGTCAGCCATCCTGTCGCAGGGCGCCTATTACATTCTTGATCGATGCGCATCGCATGGCGACGTCTATCCGCTCGTCTGCGAGGCGTTCTATGGCGGCGTCGCGGCGCTCGTCGGAAGGGACGCCGAAGCGGCGGTCAGACGCGACGGCATCGCGATGCTGCACAAGCATGTTCCGACCGAGAAAGTGCTGCTCCTTGAAGAGCATGTTCGCCTCGCCTTGAAGGAAACGCTGCTTTATTGGAGTTACCGGGTCGGGAAGGAGGACCTCGGCCTCCCTCATCCCTTTTACGTCGATCACCTGATCGTCATCCGCATCCATTTCCCCTATGAGGTCGCCCGGCATGCGAAGACGGCGGAAATGCCGGCGACGGCCAAGAACGATTTCCTCGATCATGCGGCGTCGGCGCTTCGTAATCCGCGCATCATCGTCAACCAGGTTTCGCGCGCGATCCGCCGGCCGCGGCTCAACGCGTCTTACGACCCGGATCAGTTTCACGGCGCCCTTGCAAAGCCGGCGCGCTCTCACGGCGCGCATATCGACACGTGGTACGGCCACTCGTTCGACGGCATCAATCTCTGGTGGTCGATCGACGGCGTAACGGTCGACAACACCGTGATCCTTTATCCCGACATGTTCGGCCGTCCGGTCGATTATGACGTGAAAAGCATGTATCTTGCGAGAGGCCAGCAGGTCTCGGAGCCGCATCAGGTCGATCTGAGGCCCGGACAATTGCTGCTTTTCAATCCGGAAATGCTGCATTCGACGCAGGTCAACGTGTCGGACAGAACGCGCGTCGCGCTGACGACGCGGATCAATCCGCACACGCCGAAGTTCAACGACGAAGCGCCGTTCAACTTTGAGCACTGGCATTCTTCGGTCGATCTCGAGCGCCGCCGCTTCAAGGCGCTCCGCGTGTTCCCGGCGGGAAAGCATCGCGGCGCGCCGTCCTATGAGGCGCAGCCGAAGCTTGAAGCGCATCAGACGATGCATTTGTCGGCAGGCTGCGCGATGAGCGAAGGGCCGGCCTGCAAGTCCGAAGATCTCGCGCCCGGCCGCAAGGTGGCGGTCGATTTTACGGACGCCAAGGCGCTGCTCTGGCGGACGGCGGCGGGCGAGGTCAAAGCCTATTCAAGGCTGTGCCCGCATGTCGGCGTCGACCTTGCGGACGGCTGGCATGACGGGGACGTCGTTCATTGCCCCGGTCACGGGCTGCGCTTTTCTTGGCGCGATGGCGCGTCGAACTGCGCGTCCTTCGGCTTGCGGGCCTTTACGGTTGAAGAGCGCGACGGAAAAATCTATCTCAGTCGCGCCGCGGCCGCCCTGAAAGCGGAGCCCGCCGAACGCATCGGAGCCTGAACCGATGGCCGGCGCCGGCGGACCCTACGGGACGGCGTTGAGGCGGCTGCATCTGGCGATCGCCTGTTTCATTGTCGCGCTCGCGATCACCGGGTTCATGATCTATTTCCGAAAGCCGCTCGGCTTGCAGGCCCTGAAACTGACGCTTGTCTGGACGCATGCGAGCATCGCCTACGCGTTTTTGTTCGTTCTTGCGGCGCGGGTCTATTTCGGCGTCGCCGGCGGCGAAGCGAACCGCTTTCGCCATGTGCTTGCGCGCGCGGACGACATCAAGCGGCTATTTGCGGCAAGCGCATCCGGCCGTAGGGGTCTCAAATTCGCCGGCCGGTCGCCCTTGAGCCGCACGCTGGCGACGATCATTTACGCGACGATCGCGGCGAACGCCGCCACGGGCCTCGTGCGCGCCGGGACAGATCTTTATCTTCCGCCTCTTGGCCCATTCGTGCGCGCCTACGTCGCCGCAGACGGCGTCGATCCGGCGGTCCTGCGGCCCGCCGCGCGCGTCGGCGTCGACACGGAGCGCCACGGCTTCATCAGCAGGGCGAAAATCCCGTTCGGCAAGGCCCACATCTACGGCGCGTTCGTGATCGCGGCGGCCGCGCTCATTCACGCAGCCGGCGTCGTGACGACCGAATGGTCGGCGCCGAATGACCGGAAGGCGCGCGGCCGCGCCCGTCTGATGCTCTTCGGACCGAGGCGGATGTGACGAAGGCGCTCAAGATCGCGCTCATCAACACCTTCTACCCGCCCTATAATTTCGGCGGCGACGGCGTCTATGTGCGGCGCCTCGCGCATGCGCTCGCGCGCCGCGGCTGCGAGGTGCATGTTCTCCACGACACCGAGACCTACCGCGCGTTGTCGTCGCGAAAAGATGCGCCGCTGGCGCCGCTCGATGAGCCGCCCGGCGTCACGGTGACGCCGCTGAAAAGCCCGCTCGGCGCTGTCGCCAGCATCGTCACGCATCAGACGGGGCGGCCGCTCGCCTATGGCGGCGCCTTGAAACGATTCTTCGACCAGGAATTCGACGTCACGCACTTCCACAATGTCTCGCTCGCCGGCGGCCCCGGAATCTTATCGATGGGATCGGGCGTCCGTCTCTACACCGCGCACGAACACTGGCTCGTCTGCCCGACGCATATTCTCTGGCGGCACAAGCGCGAACTTTGCGACCGGCGCGAATGCGTCAAGTGCCAGCTCGTCTATCATCGCCCGCCGCAGCTCTGGAGGATGACCGGCTTTCTCGAACGACAGGCGAAATCGATCGACGCGTTTATCGCGCTCAGCCAGTCAAGCGCCGATAATCACAGTCGGTTCGGGTTTCCATTCGAGATGACGGTGCTGCCGTCCTTCCTGCCCAATGAGGGAAGCCCCGCTCCGGGCGGCGCGTCCTTCGCGGCCGAAAGGCCCTACGCGCTCTTCGTCGGCCGACTCGAAGCGATCAAGGGCCTGCAGGATTTGATCCCCGCGTTCCGGAAGGATGGCGCAATCGATCTCGTCGTCGTCGGGGAAGGCGATTACGGCGATGATCTGCGCCGCCTCGCCGGCGACAGTCCTCGCGTCCGCTTTCTCGGCCGCAGGCCTGCGGAAGAACTTGGGGCCATTTACGCCGGCGCGGTCGCCGTGGTCCTTCCGTCGGTCTGCTATGAAGTCTTCCCGCTGGTGGCGCTTGAAGCGTTTCGGGCTGGCGCGCCGATCGTCGCCCGCCGTCTTGGGCCGTTTCCTGAAATCATCGAAAAAAGCGGCGCGGGGTTCCTGTTTGACACGTCGGCGGAAGCGATCGGCGCGGTCGAACGGCTCGCGGCCGATCCCGGGCTCAGGCGGGAACTCGGCGAAAAGGGTCGCGAGGCCTTCGCCGCCCATTGGAGCGAAGATGCGGCGCTTCAGGCCTATTTTAACCTTATCGGCCGGAAAGCGGCGGCGAAGGGGCTGTTCGGCCTTGCGGACCGGGCCAGGGCGCTCGTTCCGGCCTGATCCTGAACGTACTTGGATGGCACAGCGCTTGCTGCTTAACTGAGCGGATTGCGAGGAGCTGCCCATGAATGTCGGCCACAAGATCGAGGCGAAAAACGCCGGCTGGACCTTTGGCGGCGACGTCGCGGACACGTTTGTATCACACATCCGCCAGTCGGTTCCGATGTATGAGGAAGGCCACGATCTCGTCTGCCAGTTCAGCGACTATTTCGTCACGAACGAAAGCGTTTGCTATGAAATCGGCGTTTCGACCGGCGAGCTGATCCGGAAACTTGCGCTCCACAATCAGGGCAAGCCGAAAGCGCGCTGGATCGGCGTCGACGCCGAGAAGCCGATGATCGAGAAGGCGAAAAAACACTGCGCCGGTATTGAGAACATTGAGCTTCACGTCGACGACATCCGGACCTTCGATCTCGAGCCGGCCGATCTCATCGTCTCCTATTATACGATGCAGTTCACCCCGCCGCGTCATCGCCAGGAGATATTCAACAAGATATACAACGCTCTCAATTGGGGCGGCGCCTTCATCATGTTCGAAAAGGTTCGAGGGCCCGACGCGCGCTTTCAGGACATCTGCGTTTCGCTCTACAACGACTTCAAGACGCGCCAAGGCTTCTCCGCGGATGAGATTCTTTCGAAGACGCGAAGCCTCAAGGGAGTTCTTGAGCCATTCTCGACGGAAGGAAATCTCGGGCTCATGCGTCGCGCCGGCTTTTCCGACATGATGACGATCTGCAAATATATTTGCTTTGAAGGCTTTCTCGCCATCAAGTAGCGCGTTCGCTGGAGCCGTTCATGAGTTTGAGTTCGCCGACGATCAGCGTCATCGTTCCTGCGTATAACGCGGCGCACTACCTCGTCCGGTCGCTTCCGCCGCTCATTGCAATGCGCGATCGCGGAGAAGTCGCGGAAGTGATCGTCGTCGACGATTGCTCGCCGGACCCCGGCAGTATCGAAACCGCGCGACGGCTGGGCGCGACCGTCATGCGGATGAAGCAGAATGGCGGGCCGGGCGCGGCGCGCAATCTCGCGGCGAAAGAGGCCGTCGGCGACATATTGTGGCTCATCGACGCCGACGTCGTTGCGCATGAGACGGGCGCTGCGCTCATCAAGAAAGCCTTTGCGGAGGATCGCGTCGCCGCCGTCTTCGGCTCCTATGACCGCACGCCGCCGGCGGAAAATTTCGCCTCTCAATACAAGAACCTCGTGCACCGGTACTATCACCAGCGCGGGCGCGAGGAATCCGATACGTTCTGGTCGGGATGCGGCGCCATCCGGAAATCGGTCTATTTCGAGCTCGGCGGATTTGACGGCGCGCGCTACGGGCGGCCGTCGATTGAGGACATAGAGTTCGGCTTTCGGATGCGCCGGGCCGGCTGGTCGATCCGTCTCCTGCCGGCGCTGCTCGGCACGCATTTGAAGCCCTGGACGCTGTCCGAGGTCGTGCGGACGGACATTTTTCAGCGCGCGATTCCGTGGTCCTATCTCATCCTTTCCGGAAAGGGCATGAGCGATGATCTCAATGTCTCGGCGGCCGAGCGCGTGAAGGCCGTCTTCGCCGGTCTTTGGTTTGCTAGTCTTGCGGCATGTTTCGCGCCGCCGCTTTGGCCCGCCGCGCCTGCGGCCGCGGCGGCGTTGACCATCATCGTCTTCGCGCTCAACCGCGATCTTCTCGGATTCTTCCGCGGCAATCGCGGTGTCGCATTCGCGCTTGTCGCGGCGGCCTATCACCAAATTTACTATGTCTACAGCGCCGCAACCTTCGCTTATTGCCTGCTGAGCTATCATCTTGGCGGCAAGAAGGAAGTGAATATCCGTCCCCTGGGCGATCGCAAGGCCGCCATTTAGACGCGTGCGGCTTGCAGCCGGCGATTCTTGATCCGATCGCGCGACGCCCCCTATGAGGAAGGGGTCGCCGATACGCCGTCCCGCCGCATGAACAAGCCGCATGTAAAATCGGCCCTTTCCGACGCGTTAGCGCAAATCCTCACCGACGCGCGCACGGCGCCGATGCTCGTCGCCTCGTTGTTCTTCGCATCGGTCGCGCTCTACTGGCACGGCTTCGGTCCCGGCGATCCCGAACGGTATGTGCGCGCGGCGCTCGACTGGGTCGAGAAAGGATTCAATCTCGGCGAAACGCATTGGTCGCTTCGGCTGCCGATCGTTCTTCCGATCGCCGGCGCCTTCAGCATTCTCGGCGTCAATGAATTCGCCGCGACATTGCCGAATATTCTCTACGCAGGCGGGCTCGTCGCCGTCACCTATTTTTTCGTGCGGCGTTACGTCGGCCGGCTTGAAGGAACGATCGCTGCGGCGTTCATCGCGACATCCGCCTTCTTTGTCGCGCGCCCGATCGAACTCGACGGCTACGGAGCGGAGGCCTTTTACGTCGCGGCCGCCTGCTGGCTTTACGTCGCGTCAA
>JACADX010000240.1 GCA_013389125.1 Parvularculaceae bacterium
ACTTCGATCCGCTCGATGATGCTCGAGGGGATGGTGTTAAGGTCGGTCGCGCCCGGAACGCCCGACGCCGACGCGCCGTTCACCCATCTGAGGCCGTCGACGAGGACGAGCGTCCGCCGCGATCCCAAATAGCGAAGGTCGATCTCCGCCGAGCCGGCGCCGACGCCGCCGCCGTCCGGCGGGTTGCCGAAATTCCCCGACGAGTTGACCTTGGCGTTAAGGCCGCCGCCCGAGGACGGAATGCGCTGCAAGAAGTCGCCGACGGAATTAAGGCCTGACCGATCAAGCTGGTCTTCGTCGAGATTGAGAACCGGCCTGCCGGCAGCGAGCGGGTCTTGCCGGATGCGCGATCCGGTGACGATGATTTCATCTTCCGACGCCTCGTCCTGCGCCTGGGCGACCGTCGTGATGGTCGCCAATGACGTCAGCGAAAGCCCGGCGAGCAATCCCCGCCGGACGGCGCGCAGCCGCGCAGCGGCTGATCTTTGTGTTTGCATTTGCTTCTCCCTGAGTTTTTCCGCCCGCCGTCCAAAGCGCCAACCCCGACGCCCCCACTAGCGTGCGTATTCCAGGCGCAATGGTTTCACTCTTCGCGACGCGCGGCAATCGCCGGCGCCGCGGAATGTGGAAAAGTGAAGGACCGTTGCTGCGGCGCAATATCAGTCCGGCGCGCCGTGTTCGGCGCCGAGATAGCGGCGGCTCTGCATTTCGACGAGGCGGCTCGCCGTCCGTTCGAACTCGAAGGCGCCATCGCCTTCCGCGTAGAGCCGGTCCGGCGCCGCCGCGGCCGAGCAGACGAGCTTGACGCGGCGCTCGTAAAGGGCGTCGATCAGCGCCTGGAACCGCCGCGCCTCATTGCGCTTTTCAGGGCCCATCTGCGGAATGCGGTCAATGAAAACGGCGCTGTAGCGGCGGGCGAGCGCGAGATAGTCGGAAGCCCCAAGCGGGGCCTCGAAAAGCTCTGAGAACGTAAAGCGCGCAAGGCCGCGCGCCGTCCGCCGCGCGACGAGTTCGCGGCCCTTGACGCTGAGCGTTTCAGGATGCTCGCGGGCGCCGGCGATCATCAAGGTCCAGGCGCGGTCGATCGCGGCGTCCGCAGCCTCGCCGAGCGGAGAATGATAGACCGGCGCTGCGCCGAGCCGGTCGAGGCGGTAGTCGCGCGCCGCGTCAAGATGGACGACTTCAAGCCTCGCCTTCAGCATCGCAATGAAAGGCAGGAAGAGCTGGCGGTTAAGACCGTCCTTATAAAGATCGTCCGGATGGCGATTCGACGTCGCGACGACGACGACGCCCTCGGCGAACAGCGCTTCGAAGAGCCGCCCGAGAAGCATCGCATCCGCGATGTCGGTCACCTGGAACTCGTCGAAACACAGGAGCGCCGCCTCCCCGGCGATGTCGGCCGCGACGGGCGGCATCGGATCGTCGAGCGAGACTTTGCTCGCCATCTTGTGACGGCGCTTCGTCTTTTCGTCGGCGGCGCGCCAGGCGGCGATCCGCTCATGCGTTTCCGCCATGAACTCGTGAAAATGCGCGCGGCGCTTCCGGAGGAGGTCGGTGTTGTTGAAGAAGATGTCCATCAAAAGCGACTTGCCGCGCCCGACGCCGCCCCACAGATAAAGGCCTTTCGCCGGCGCCGGTTTCGGCGCGAACAGCGAAAGTCCGTTCCGCTTTCGCCGCGTCAGCGTTTCGGAAAGCGCCCCGAGGCGCGCGGCTGCTTCTTCTTGCGCGGCGTCGGCGCTAAGCGCGCCGGCGTCGACGAGCGCGCGGTATCTCGGAAGCGGGCCGATCATGCGGGGTCTATAAAAGAGGCGGGTCGGGCCGTCATTAGGCGGACAACGGCGCAAGATTCACTCCCGGCGCAAAATCCGCTCGGTGAGGAAATTCCCCCACCAGCTTCCCATGAAGTCGCGCTTAATCGCCGCGGGGTCGTAGGCGTCCGACTGCACGAATGCGAGGAACGCCTCGACGTCTACGAGGGAAATACCCTTCGCGCGCGCATGCGCAAGGTAGCGCTCGAAGGCGGCGTCGATGACGCCGGTCTTGCCGTGCTTCACATGACCGTAGCGGAGCGAGAGCTGCTTCAGCGCCTCGTCAAGCGGACGCTTTTCCTTGAAGAAAAGATACAGCGCCGCGATGACCCCGACGCGGTCTGCGCCCGACTTGCAGTGAAAAAGCGCCGGGCGCTCGATGCGATCGAAGAGCGCGCGGGCGCCGAGGATTATTTCCTTCGACGGCGCCTCGCGCGAAAAGACGCGGAAATTCTCAAGACGAAGGCCGTGCCGCGCGCAGGCCTCCTCTTCAAGGAAGAGCGCGGCGCAGGGATTGGCTCCTCGAAGATTGACGACGGTTTTGAGCCCGCGCTTCGCCCAGCGCCCGAGCGCCTCGGGGCTCGGCTGGAAGCTCCTGAAGACGCCCGGCGCAATCTCGTGCGTGTTGTCGTAGCAGGCGCGGACGAAGCCATGGTCCGCGAAAAGGAACTCGCGCATGGCGCGCCGCCGCCCTTCGGGCGTCTTGAACTCTTCGCGCGTCAGCGGCGGCGGCAATCAGAACTTCCCGTCATTGTCCGGATCGAGAAGGCGGTGCAGGTGCACGATGAAATAGCGCATATGGGCGTTGTCGACGGTCGCCTGAGCCTTCGCGCGCCAGGCTTTTTCGGCGGCGGCGTAGTTCGGAAAGACGCCGACGAAGTCGATGGCGGAAAGGTCCCGGAACCTCACCTCTTCGAGGTTCTCAAGCTCGCCGCCGAAAACGAGATGCAGCAATTGTCTTTCAGGCACGGTTTGTCCTTCTTGGGATCGAGGGCTCAGTCGCCGGCGATCGTCATCGCGCCGACATAAAGGGTCGGAGCGTTGGTCGCGCCGCGAAACTCCAGGTCGTCGGCGGCGACCAGCGCCTCGTACATGTCGAGAAGATTTCCGGCGATCGTGATCTCGCTCACAGGATAGGCGCGCGCGCCGTTCTCGAACCGGAAGCCCGAGCAGCCGACGGAATAATCGCCGGTGTTGGAATTGACCTGCGGGCCGAACATGTCGGTGACGAGGAGCCCGGCGCCGGCGTCCTTCATCAGCGCGGCGGGCGTTTTCGTTCCCGGCTTGAGATAAAGGTTGGTCGATCCCGATCCCGGCCCGCCGGAAGCGCCCCGTGTCGCGCGCCCGTTCGTTTCGAGTCTCAGCTGGCGCGCCTGCGCGCTGTTCAAGAACCATGCGGTGAGGACGCCGTCGTCGATCAGATTCATCGCCTTCGCCGCGACGCCCTCGCCGTCGAAGGGACGCGAGCCGTGGCCGCGCCTGATGAAGGGATCGTCGACGACGGTCATGCCGGCGGGAAAAATGCGCGCGCCGAGCTTCGACTTCAGGAACGAGACGCCGCGCGCGATGGCGCCGCCGTTCGCGGCGCTCGCAAGATGGCCGAGGAGCGAGTTCGAGAGCCGGTTGTCGAAAATGACAAGCGCCGTTCCGCTTTTCATCCGCTTCGGCGACAGGCGTTCAACGGTCCGCTCGCCGGCGCGCGTTCCGATCGCTTCCGGCGCGCGCATGTCCGCGTAATGCGTCTTTGAATCATAGTCATGGTCGGTCTCCATGCCGTTCGCGTCTTCGGCGATGACGCTGACCGACACGGAATGATGCGAGCCGCCGGATTCGCCGAAAAAGCCGTGGCTTGTCGCGAACCATTTGCGCCCCTCGCCATACCCGGCGGACGCGCCCGACGAATTGACAATCCCCTTGACGGCGAGCGCGGCCGCCTCGCACGCGCGCGCGCGCTCTTGCAGCGCGTCCGTGCCGGGCTCGGCGAAATCGCCAAGGTCAAGATCTGGGAAAGGCGGCTTTGCAAGGCGATCTTGCGGCGCAAGGCCGACAAAGGGGTCTTCGGGCGCCGCTTTCGCCATCGCCGCGCAGCGCTCGATGAGCGCGTCGAGCGAGGCGCGCGAAACGTCCGTCGTCGAAACGCTCGCCTGGCGCTTGCCGTAAAGGAGCCTGACGCCGAGATCGAGACCTTCCGATCGCTCGACATCCTCAAGCTTTCCCATGCGCCAGGAAACGCTGGAACTGACCGCGTGATAAAGGACGGCGTCGGCGGCGTCGACGCCGGCGCGTCTTGCGCCCTCGAGCGCGGCGCTGAGGATCGCTTCTGCATCGTTCCCGTTCATGCCGCGGAGATAGAGCCTCGCGCGTGGCCGCGCAACAAGGGCGAGCGCGCCTCCTTGCTTCCAAGAGCGGCCGGCGAACGTGACGGCCGTCACCGATTTCGGCGCGGCATGCGCGGAGATTTGGCGGCGCAACCGATCGGGGGAGCCGCATCATGAATACGTTCGCTCATCTGATGACGATCGCGGTGGCCGCCGCCGTTTCAGCGGCTCCCGCGCCCGCCGCCGCGGGCGGCGACGAAGCCTATGACGTGTCGATCAGTCGGGCGGATGCGAAGAAGCTTGTCGAGGCGATTGCCGCCGCGCCCTCGGTCGGAGAAACGGCGGCCGACGAAGCGGCGAAAGACGACGGGCCGATCAGTTTGACCGTGAACAAGAAGGAGGACGGTCCGCCGCCCGGAACCCAGAATTTCGCAGGGCTCAATTTCGGCGTCGGGATTTCCTCCACATTCGATCTCGGGCGCAATGATCGCGTCACCGAGGCGGAGGTCGTCGCCGGTCTTGTCCGCGTCACCGATCAGGATAACGTCCGCGCGAGGATTATGCTTGAATCCCACTACTTCTTCGTTCCGCGGCCGGATTGCAGCGATCGTAACACCAGGCACCAGAAGGTGAAACTTGCGGGCCTCGCCGCAAACAGCTGCTCGCAAACGGAATGGGGGGTCGGTCCGTTTGTCGCGCTGCAGCCGGGCACGAATGAAATCATCGAGGCGATCGGCATGGGCGTGATGGTCGGCTTCAAGCGATCGCGCGACTCGTCCAACAGCTTCAATATCGGCGTCGGAATCGTCTACGACCCGAACACGCGAACGCTCGGCCCAGACATCATCGACGGCCAGCCCCTGCCGGCCGGCGAAACCGAGATCCGCTATCTGGAACAAGATCAGGTCGGACTTCTCGTCCTTTCATCGTTTTCTTTCTAGCGAAGCCATATTGCAAGTCGCGGGGGGGGG
>JACADX010000071.1 GCA_013389125.1 Parvularculaceae bacterium
CTGACGGCGACCAAGCTGCCGCATTATACGCTGCCCCTTTATCCGGCGATCGCGCTGATTGCGGCGCAGGCCGCTTTTCACGTCGGGAACGGCCGTGCGCGGCGGGTCGAGAAGGCGGGGGCCGTCGTTTACGGCGTTGTCGGCGCGGCGATCGCCGGTCTCATCGCTTTCGCGCCTCATTTCTATACGAGTGCGCCGAATGATGCGGCGTCAGTCGCAGTTGCCGGCCTTATCGCCGCGGCGTCCGCTCTGGTTGCGTCCTTGTTCTGGCGCGGACAGTCCTTGAAAGCCGCCCACGCGTCGGCCCTTCTTTCCGCCGCCGTTGCGGGAACATTGCTCGTCGGCGTCTTGCCGGGTCTTGACCGGTTTGTTCTTTCGCCGCGAATTTCCGCCGCACTTGACAAGGCCGATCTTCATCCGCTTCGCGACGGCGCCGCGCCTGTCATTTTGAGCGGATTTTACGAGCCGTCCGCCGTTTTTCTCCTCGGCACGAAAACGATGATGGCGGAAGGGCGCGACGCGGCGGAAAAATTCGCCCAATCAGAGGCGGCGGCTGTTGTCGAAGGCCGCGAAGACGCCGCGTTTTTGTCGCGACTTCATGAGCTTGGCGGCAATGCCGAGCGCTTTGCAGAGATTGAAGGGTTCAATTATTCAAACGGCGACGACGTGATTCTCCGACTTTATCGTTTTGCGCCGCAATCGCGCCCCTGACAGGTTCGCCGCTTGATCCAACTTGCACAGATGATGTCGACGACCGGCCGCCGCTTTGCAGTCGTCGCGCTGGTTCTGACGCTCTTGCGGATCGCCTCTCTTGTTGTCGGCCATCCCGATCTTGGTCCCGACGAAGCCCAATACTGGTTCTGGAGCAAGTCGCTTGATATCGGCTACTATTCGAAACCGCCGCTCGTCGCGTGGTCGATCGCTGCGACGACGGCCGTTTTCGGCGATGAAGAATGGGCGGTGCGCCTCAGCGCGCCGCTTTACCAGCTCGGCGCTGCGGTCTTTCTATTTCTTCTGACGCGGCGGCTTTCGGGGCCGCGTGAGGCGTTTTGGGCGGGCCTTGCTTGGCTGACGCTCCCTGGCGTCTTTTTGTCATCGGCGCTCATCACAACCGATGCGCCGCTCATATTTTTCTGGTCGGCCGCGCTCTATTTTTTCTTTCGGCTAACGGATGAGACGCCGCCGGCGACCCCCCACAGTTTCGCGGCGATGTTTGGTCTCGCCATCGGTCTCGGCTTTCTCGCCAAATACGCAATGGCCTATTTTCTCCTGGGGGCCGGGCTCGCGCTGATCATGTCGCCATTGCGACGCGTAAGATTTGCGCCTCAATATCTCGGAATCGCGCTTGCGGTCGCGCTCGCGACGATTGCGCCGAACATCTGGTGGAACGCGCAAAACGACTTTCAGACCATTTCGCATACGGCGGCAAATGCGGATTGGAACGGCGATTTCGGCCATCCGGATCGTCTCGCGAAATTCCTGACCGATCAATTCGGCGTCGCAGGTCCGATTATGCTCGCCTTGATGATGGCGGCGGCGTTATTCGGTCGGCGGACGGCCGACGCGCGCTCGCGGGAGGCGATGCGGGCGCTCCTCGCCTTCGCGCTTCCCGCAGTCGTCATTGTCTCCGCCCAGGCGTTCGTGTCGCGCGCGCACGGCAATTGGGCGGCGGTAGCCTATCCGTCGGCGCTGGTCATGGCGACGCTCTTCGCATTCAGTCGTCCTCGTTTCATTCTCGTCGCGAAATTGAGCGTCGCGCTCCATACGATCGTAGGCTTTGGGTTTCTCGCCGCCTTCGCTAGCATGCCGATCGCCGAATCCGTCGGCGCGTCATCGGCCTTTAGGAAATTGCGGGGCTGGGAGGCGCAGGGCCGTGAAATCGCGCGCTTAAGCGCGGATTTCGACGCAATCATGACTGACGACCGCGAAGTGACCGGCGAACTCGTCTACTATGCGCGCGGAGGAAAGCCGATCGTCGCCTGGAATTCGAATCTGACGATCGACAGTCACTTTGAGGCCTTTCACGCTTTCGACCCGGAGCGCGACAGGCGCGTGCTCTATGTATCGACCAATGGCGACGCGCTCTACATCAAGAACCGCTTTTCAAGGATTGAAAGGCTCGGCGCCGTTGACGCCGATATCGGCCGCGGCCGAAAACGCACGCTCTATTATTACGGCGTCGAGGGGTATTTGCATTAGACGCCGATCGGTGCGTTCTATCCGAAAGGCCGCCGGCGGGCGTTGAGGCCATCAGGCCTCCTGGTCAATGCTTCGGCGGGCGGGCCCGGATGCAATGGCGCGGGCGCGCGCATAAGCCGTCGTCGCCTCAAAGCGGACGAGACTTGTCTCGAAATGGAACAGAGCGGCGCGCCGATGATCGCTCAGTCTGGCGCGAAACCGCGCAATTTGCGACATCGCGGGGGCAGACCGCGAATTTGCGATTGAGGGGAGGCTGCAGCTCGCATTCATGGCGCTCCGCTAGGCAAATAACCTGCCGCCAATCGTTCATGTTTTAAGTTTATTTACGGCTCGTCAGCTAAATGAACGCTTGTCGAGCGTTGGGCGGCGGCATGGCTGATCGCGACAATCCGTGGTTTCGAGGCTGGCGCAACAGGGGCGAGCGGGAATTGCAGGATCAAAACGATCAAGCGGCGCCGCCGAAAATTGAGCGGTTCGCCGCGTCGCGCGAGCGCGGGGAGGAGATTCAACTCGAGCCGTCGCTGCAGGCGATGTTCGAGTTTGACCCGTCGAACGGAATGCTCTCATGGTCTGATCCCGCAGCGGCCGCGCGCCTATTCGGATCGGAAGTTCTCGTCTCGGCGGTGTCGCGATCGGATTTTGACGCGCGCATCGTCGGCGGCGTCGCGGCGTCGCGCCAGGCGGCGCTCAACGGCGCGGTTCAGACTTACGCCTGCGAGTATCAGCTTTCGCGTCGCGCGGGCGACACCCATTGGGTCGAGGAGCGCGGCGGCTGGCTAGGACTCGGCGCCGATCGCCGACTGATCGGCGTGATCCGCTCCATCGAGTCGCAAAAGCGCCGCGACGCGCATCTCGCCTGGCTCGCTGAAAACGATGAGCTGACCGGCGTCATGAATCGCGCGCAGATGCGGGCAAAGCTCGATCAGGCGCTCGTCGACATGAAGCGCGTCAAGGGTTCCGGCGCCTATCTCCTTATCGGCATTGACGATGTCGGCGCGATCAACGCCGATTTCGGCTTCGACGTCGCGGACGAAGTGATCGTCGAGTGCTCGCGACGGATCGCGGGCCTCCTCGGCCCGAGCGACCTTATCGGCCGCGTCGCCGGGACGAAATTCGGCGTGTTTCTCGCTGGCGGCGACAGCGAGCGCGTGCGCGAAGTCTGCGTGCGCCTCCTCAATGTTGTGCGCGAGCGCGTGATTGAAACGCAAAAAGGCTCCGTCGCCGCGTCGGTGTCGATCGGCGCGGTTGAAGCGCCGCGCGACGCCGGCAGCGCGCACAAGGCGATGGCGTCGGCGGAAGCCGCGCTCGATTCGGCGAAGCGGCTCGGCAGATCAAGCTGGTCGTCCTTCAGCGAAAAGACCGACATCGTGACGCAGCGGCGTCGCAACACGCACATGTCCGACGTTATTCTGACGGCGCTCAATGAGCGGCGCGTGCGTCTCGCCTTCCAGCCGATTGTCGGCGATATCGGGGAGGCGCCTTCGAAGTTCGAGTGCCTCATCCGCATGCGGAGCGAAGAGGGAAAGGAAGTGCCTGCGCCGGATTTCATTCCGGTCGCCGAACGTCTCGGGCTCGTTCACCTTCTGGATCGGCGCGTGCTCGAACTCGCCATGAACACGCTCGCCGCCTGCCCGAACGTCAAGCTCAACGTCAATGTCTCCATGGAGACGGTGAAAGACCCGCTATGGGCGGAAGGCTATCTCTCGGTCATGCGCGCGAACGAGGTTCTGGCGCGGCGGATCACGGTCGAGCTGACCGAGACGCAGGTTATCGACGCGGTAGACGCCTCAATAGAGTTCGTCTCGGAGCTGAAGAAGCTCGGCGCCTTTTTCGGCATCGACGACTTCGGCGCCGGCTACACGTCTTTTCGGAATCTCAAGGCGCTCGATATCGACATCTTGAAGATCGACGGGTCGTTCGTGACCGGCGTCTCGTCGTCGCGCGAGAATCAGCTGTTCGTCCGAACGCTCCTCGATCTTGCACGCAATTTCGGGATGAAGACGGTCGCCGAATGGGTCGAGAATGAAGCCGACGCTATGCTCCTTAAAGGCCTCGGCGTCGACTACCTGCAGGGTTTTCTCATCGGCAAGCCGGAAACGAACCCCGCTTGGCTGCCGAACGGCGCGCCCGACGAGGGACCCTTCATCCAGTCGCGCGCCGTCAGCGCCTGACGCTCAGCGGTCTTTATCGAGCTTGGCGAGCTGGCGCTTCAAGTCGGCGAGCTCTTCGCGCAGCTTCTGGATTTCTCCGTCGTCTCCGACTTGGCTGGCGGCGCTGCGCGCCTGCTGGTAAAAGCCGCCCATCGGCGAAAACATTTTCATCGCCTGATCAAAGAGCGCCATGTTCGAGCGCGCCATCTCCTCGAACATCTGATAGCCCGGGGCTGCGCCAAACGCCTCGCGCATGCGCGCGCGCATTTTTTCCTGATTGCTCGCGAAGGCGTCCATGCTCATTTCGAGATAGGACGGCACGAACGCCTGAAGATTGTCGCCGTAAAACTTGATGAGCTGACGCAGGAACTGGATGGGGAGGAGGTTTTGTCCCTTGTTCTCCTCTTCGAAGATGATCTGCGTCAGCACGGAATGCGTGATGTCATCGTTGGACTTGGCGTCGTAGACGACGAAATCCTGACCGTTCTTGACCATGTCCGCGAGGTAGTCGAGCGTCACATAAGAACTCGTCGCCGTGTTGTAGAGACGGCGGTTTGCGTATTTCTTGATGACGACCGCTTCTTCGCCGGCCTTGGCCTTCTTGCCGGTTCTTGCAATCTCGTCGGCCTCGCTCATTCCCGAGCCTCCCATGTTTGTGCGCAGCATGACCCGCCGTGCTGCAATGCAACAATTTTGTGCGCTTGCTAAAGCAGCTATAGCATGAAATTGAAGGCGGGCTATCCCGCATTACCGCGTGCGCACGGCCGGGCATGGTCGAAATTGCGTGATTTTTCAAGGAGGAAACATGGGCATCGTCATTGCGTCAGCGGCTCGGACCGCGGTCGGATCGTTTGGAGGCGGACTGTCGACGGTTCCCGCGGCGAACCTTGGAGCGACGGCGATCAAGGCGGCGCTCGATCGCGCAAAGATCACGGCGGAAGATGTCAGCGAGGTCGTGATGGGCCATGTTCTGCAAACGGCGCAGGGCCAAAATACGGCGCGCCAGGCGTCGATGGCGGCAGGCGTCCCGAAGGAACGCCCGGCGATGACCATCAATCAGGTTTGCGGTTCGGGACTCCGCGCGGTCGCCCTCGCGGCGCAGCAGGTGAAGACAGGCGACGCGTCGATTGTCGTCGCCGGCGGGCAGGAGAACATGTCGCTCTCGCCGCACGCGATGTTCCTCCGCAACGGGGTTAGAATGGGCGACGTCTCCCAGGTCGACACGATGATCAGGGACGGCCTTTGGGACGTGTTCAACAATTATCATATGGGCCAAACGGCCGAAAATCTCGCGCAGAAATACCAGATCAGCCGCGAAGAACAGGACGCCTTCGCGGTTGCGAGCCAGAACAAGGCCGAAGCCGCGCGAAAGGCTGGAAAATTCAAGAGCGAGATCGCGCCGGTCGTCGTCAAGGGCAAAAAGGGCGACGTCGTTTTCGACGCTGACGAATACATTCGAGAAGGCGTGACGAGGGATTCCGTTTCCGGCCTCAAACCCGCCTTCGCGAAGGACGGCACGGTCACGGCGGCGAACGCATCCGGCATCAATGACGGCGCTGCGGCCCTCGTCGTGATGTCGGAAGAAGAAGCCAGGCGCCGCGGCGTCAAGCCGCTCGCGCGCATCGCATCGGCGGCGCATTGCGGGGTCGACCCCTCAATCATGGGAATAGGTCCTGCGCCCGCCTCGCGAATGGCGCTCGAGAAGGCAGGATGGAAACTCGCCGATCTCGATCTCATTGAGGCGAATGAGGCATTCGCCGCGCAAGCGCTCGCGGTCGGCAAGGAGCTTGGGTGGGATCCAGAGAAGGTCAACGTCAATGGCGGCGCCATCGCCATCGGACATCCGATCGGCGCCTCCGGCGCGCGCATTCTGACGACGCTTCTCTTTGAAATGGACCGGTCAAATGCGAAAAAGGGTCTTGCGACGCTATGCATCGGCGGCGGCATGGGCATCGCCATGTGCGTCGAGCGTATGTAAATCGAACGTCAGTCGGCGATCGTCCTTGGGGAGGCGCTATGCTTGGCTGGATCAGGAGAGTCTTAGGCCGTGAAGGCCCGCCTCGCCGCGATGAGCCGGGACGAAAGCGGTGTCCGACATGCAACGGTTCCGGGAGATGCCAGACCTGCGGCGGGAAAGGTTGCTCCAACTGCAACAAGCGCGGCGAATGCTGGATGTGCCACGGAAGCGGCGAGATTCCGGTTTGAAAGCTAATTTCGCATTGTGAGGGAGAAACGAAATGACCACAAGAAAAGCGATCGTCACCGGCGGCACGCGCGGCATTGGCGGCGCAATTTCGATCGCGCTAAAAGAGGCGGGCTGCACGGTCGCGGCGACTTACGCTGGCAATGACGATGCGGCTCGGAAATTCAAGGCGGAAGCCGGCATCAACGTCTTCAAGTGGGATGTCGGCGACTATGACGCCTGCAAGGCAGGCGTCGCCGAGATTGAGAAAACGCAAGGTCCGACGGACATCCTCGTTAACAATGCCGGGATCACCCGCGACGGCTTTTTCCATAAGATGAAGCCGGAGCAGTGGCGAGAGGTCATTCGCGCCGATCTCGACAGCGTCTTCAACATGTCGCACCAGGTATTCCCAGGGATGCGCGAACGCGGCTTCGGGCGCATCATCAACATCACCTCGGTGAACGGACAAAAAGGGCAGGCCGGCCAGACGAACTATTCCGCGGCGAAAGCCGGCATGATCGGCTTCACGAGGGCGCTGGCGCAGGAAGGCGCGTTCAAGGGCGTAACGGTCAACGCCATTGCGCCGGGCTATATCGCGACCGACATGGTCGCGGCGGTCGATGAGTCGGTCATGCAAAAGATCATCGCCCAGATACCCGTGGGCCGGCTCGGCGAAGCCGAAGAAATCGCCCGCTGCGTCGTCTTTTTGGCCGAGGACAAAGCGGGCTTCATCACCGGCTCGGTCATTACGGCGAATGGCGGCCAATACTTCGCGGGGTAGGCGGGTTTTTGGGCCGCGCGACCCCGGATTTTCAGGGGGGCGGCGCCAGGATACCCCGCCGCCGCCCGCTTTTTGCCCCAAAATCCTGTAAGCAGGGCGGTGTCCGGAGCTGCGTCTTGCTCCGGCATTGCGGGGCGCGAGATGGCCTTTCGACTTCATATGGCGCTGCTTCTTGCGGCGCTGACCGTGGGCGCTCCGGCGATGGCGCAGAGCGCCCGCCCGTCATCGCTTCGCGCCGATCCTTTTTCCGCTCTTGTCGGAAAGCGCCAGTCGGCGGCGGAACGGGAAGCCGCGAGCGCCGCCGTTGAACGCTATCTCGTCGCGACCGACGACCGCGTTTTTCTGTTTCAGTCGGATGCGCGGGAAGGCCGGATCAAGTTTCTTTGCGGCGATGGCGATATCCGGATTGATTGCATCATCGATGATGAAACGCCGGCGGAGGAAATCCATCAGCTGATGCAAGTGCGCGCTTCGCGCGGAGACGTCGCTTGGAACGATCTTCGCGGCGAAACGGTCTTGCGAGTCGCCGCTTATGGCGGCGTGACTGTCTTCTGGCCAGGCTCTGCGCGCGGGCTCGCGGCTTCGAAGTCTTATAGTGAAGACCCATCCCTCGTCCTTCCCTTCGCGACGATTTCAACAGCGCAAAAGCGCGCTCAGGCCGCCACCGCCATTATCAGTGCGCGCGTCGGCGCGCCGATCACCTTCAACATCGGCGTACCTCAGCCGGATGCGGCGGGCGGCGCATCGGTCCTTGCGGATGCGGTAGTCAGGGCCGCGAGCGGCGTTGCAAGCGTTGCGGAAGATCCGACGGGCGCGCGCGTCATCGCGGCGCGAATAAAGCGGGTCGAATTCACCGCGGGTCAGCCGAGGATCGGCCTCCGGAAGGGCGTACTCAACGTCGAGTACAACCCGGCGCTTGACATAGAGGGTCGGCCGTCCTCGGCCGCCATCGCGAAATTTCTTGAAGATTCGCTTTGAATTTGCCGATTGTTAGGGGCGGCGGCGTCTAAAATGCGCCGCATTGGCTTGGAATTCTCGAAACATGCTGCGGAAAGCCGCCTTCATCTTCGCGCTCATCGCGCTCTGCGCCGGCGCTGGCGCAGCGTCGAGCCAATCCTTGCGCGATCTTCGGGCGCAGGACGCCGATAATGCCGCGCTTGCGCGCGAGGCTTCCTATACGAGCGAGGTTTGCGGGCGTTCCATTTCAGCGCGCATTGATTGGGCGGCGTCGAGAAACTGGCCGGCCGACGAAAGCCTTGCCGCGGCCTGCGACGGTCCGCTCGGCGCCGTAGAAGCCGTCTGCCGCGCTGGCCGGAAAAACCTTGTCAGGAGCTTTGTGTGCGCCGGCGATGGAACGGGGCCGGATCTTTCCGGCGGCGTGCTTCGTTATGGCGCATCGCCCGACGAAAACGGGTTTGACGTAACGAAGGCGCTATTGGACGGCGCCGGCTGACGGATTGCGCGCCCTCTTATAGTGACGGCGGTTCGGGCGCGCCTTGGCGGCAAGGTCGGCGGCTCTTTCGTTCGATTTCTCGCATTCCCGATAAAGCTGGTATTCGCCCGACTTCAGCTGCAAGGGCCAGCCGAGCGCGGCGCCGGCGATGCGGCGAACCCCATAATGGCCGGCGGCCTGGCGCGTGAAAAAGGGATTGTTGAGATGCGGCCGCGCCAGCGCGCAAAGGTCGGCGCGCGCCGCGCCGATGATCATGTTGACCTGTTCGGGCAGCGTGATGTCGCCGACGGCGATCGTTGGAATTTTCACCGCGTGCTTGATGAATTCGGCAAAGGGCGTCTGCCACATGCGGCCATAGACCGGTTTTTGCCATTTGAC
>JACADX010000160.1 GCA_013389125.1 Parvularculaceae bacterium
GGGGGCGCCCGCGTCCGCAAGTTCGACGATTTCAGCGTCCGGCGGCGACAGCCAGCCGGGTTTTTCGGGATAGGCGAAGAAGGCGACGGGCGGCTTCGCGCCCACGAAAACAAGGCGCTTCAATCCGGCAAGGTAGTCGGCGGCCATCTCGCCGAAATAGGGAAGGCGCGCGACGGGCGTGCGGCCGGCGCCGCGCTGCAGCCTCGTCGCGAATGTCTCGCAGAGAAGGCGCGCGCCCGTCGCCTCGGCGATCCGGCCGGCTTCATGGAGCGCTCCTTCGCGGAGCGCCATGCCGCCGAGAAAGAGCGCGGCGGGCTCGCCCGATTTCAGCGCCGCGGCGGCCTTTGCGATCACTGCTTCATCCGCCTGCGGAATTGCGCGCGGCGAGAGCGAAGGCGCCGGGCCCTTGGATTCCTCCCAGGCGAAATTCGCGGGCGCGATGAGGGTCGCGACCGCCCCCGGATAGCGCAGCGCTTCGGCGACGGCTTCGGCGCCGTCGGGGCCAAGCGCGTCGGCGGACGAGGACGTTTTCACCCAGTCGGAAAAGGGTCGCGCCGCGCCTTCGACATCCGATGTCAGCGGCGCGTCGAACGCGCGATGATAGGTCGCGTGATCGCCGACGATGTTGACGATCGGAACGCGCCCGCGACGCGCATTGTGAAGGTTTGCGGCGCCGTTGCCGAAGCCGGGTCCAAGATGCAGGAGCGTCGCCGCCGGCCTGTCGGCCATGCGCCCGTATCCGTCCGCGGCGCCGGTGACGACGCCTTCGAAGAGACCGAGAACGCCGCGCATCGCGGGATGCTTGTCGATCGCCGCGACCAGCTGCATCTCCGAAGTGCCGGGATTGGCGAAACAGACGCGGACCCCGGCGTCGTAAAGCGTTTCGATCAGGGCTTCGGCGCCGTTCATGGCCGTTTCTCCGTTCCGGCGATGCGCGCGTAATAGGCGGCGTCGCGATCGCTGTTCGCTTCCGCGATCACGTAGGCCCGGATCGCCTCGGTCGTTTCTTCATCAAGGATCGCGCTGAAACTCATCATGCCGAGACCTTCGCGCGCGCCATCGAGCACGATCGCTTTCCAGAGCGCCGCGTCGGCGAGGATCGGCGAATAGCGAAGGTTCGGCACGAGGCCCGACGACATCGCGTGTTCGCCGTGGCAAACCGTGCAGTTCGCAGCATAAGCGACGGCGCCGGCGGCGACGATTTCAGGCGCCGCGGTTGAAGGCGGCGGAGCGGCCTTGGCCTGTTCCGGAACCGCGACCGGCGGCAAGGCGGCGTTCGCCCCGAGCTTGAACGCAAGGACGCGTCCGACTTTCGCTTCGCTTCCGGTCGGGATGACGCCGCCGCCGATGAGCGCATAGGCGCCGCCCCAGCCGGTCGCGACCGCCACATATTGCTCGCCGTCGATCTCATAGGCGATGGGCGCCGCGACGACGCCGGTCTGCGTGAAATGCTTCCAGAGCTCCTCGCCGCTTTTCGCGTCGTAAGCGGCGAAATGCGCGTCCGAGGTTCCCTGAAAGACGACGTCGCCCGCCGTCGACAGGACGCCGCCGTTCCACGGGCCGAAATGCTCGACCGACCAGCGGGCTTCCTGCCTGACGGGATCCCAGGCGAGAAGCCGGCCCTTGTTCATCGCGCGGAGCGCCTTGTGGGTCGCCTCGTCCGTCGGCAGCGAGCCGGCGATGAACTCTGCGCCCGTGTTCCAGCCCAACTTCTTCTCCTTGAAATCGGGCTGGTCCGCGAAGGCGAAGGGAATCTCGTTCGCCGGGATGTAGACAAGACCCGTCCGTGGGCTGAACGACATCGGCTGCCAGTTGTGCGCGCCGAGCGGCCCTGGAAGCTGGAATGACGGCGCTGAACCCGGCCAGCGCGCGGCGGGATTTTCGATCGGCCGCCCGGTCTTCATGTCGACGCCGGTCGCCCAGGTGATCGGCGCGAAGTTCTTCGCCGACAGGAGTTCTCCGGTCGCCCGGTCGATGACGTAGAAGAAGCCGTTTTTCGGCGCCTGCATCAGCACCTTGCGCATCGCGCCGCCGATCTCGAGATCGGCGAGTATAATGTGCTGCGTCGCCGTGTAGTCCCAGGTTTCGCCCGGCGTCGTCTGATAGTGCCAGACGTAATCGCCCGTATCGGGCTTTAGCGCGACGATCGAGGAGAGAAAGAGGTTGTCGCCGCCGCCGGGGCTCCTGATGCGCTGGTTCCACGGCGAACCGTTTCCCGTGCCGATATAGAGAAGGTCGAGTTCGGGATCATACGCCATCGAATCCCAGACGGTGCCGCCGCCGCCGAGCCGCCACCATTCGCCGTTCCAGGTCTTGGCCGCCATTTCCATCGCGGCGTTCTCGAACCCGTCAGCGGGATTTCCGGGAACCGTGTGGAAACGCCAGACCAACGCGCCGCTGTCGGCGTCATAGGCCGAAACGTAGCCCCTGACGCCGAGATCCGCGCCGCCATTGCCGATGATCACTTTGCCCTTGACGATTCGCGGCGCCCCGGTGATCGAATAGGGCTTTTCGAGGTCGACGGTGAGGACGTCCCAGAGTTTCGCGCCGGTTTTCGCGTCGAGCGCGATGAGCCGGCCGTCGATCGTCCCGGTAAAGACCTTTCCCTCCCAGACCGCGACTCCGCGATTGACGATGTCGCAACACATGACGGCGGCGCGGCTCTTGTCGACTTCAGGGTCGAACGACCAGAGCTTCGCGCCGGACCCAGCCTCGAGCGCATGAACGATGTTCCAGCTTCCCGTCACATACATGACGCCGTCATGGACGATCGGCGTCGCCTCGATCCCGCGCGAGACGCCGAGATCGAACGCCCAGGCGAGCCCCAGATCCTTCGCGTTGCCGGCGTTGACCTTGTCGAGCGGCGAGAAGCGCTGTTCGGAATAAGTGCGTCCGTGGGATAGCCATTCTCCGGGATTGGCGTCGGCATTGATA
>JACADX010000215.1 GCA_013389125.1 Parvularculaceae bacterium
CGATTGAGCCGCCGATCGGAACGAGGACGATGATCGGCGGACGAAGCCCCGTGAAGATGATGAAGTAAAGCATGGCGCAGGAAAGCGCGGTTCCTCCTGCGATCAGAGCGCCGGCGATGCGCGCGCGCGTCGCATGAGCGGCGATCATCAGCGCGAGGCCTTGCATCGCCTGCCAGGCGCCGCCGGTCCGGGCGAGATCCAGCGCATGCGCGTCGAGCGCATCGCGCAAGGGATGAAGCGTCAGAAAGAAAATCGCCGTGCCGATGAGGCCGTGCAGGACGCCGAAAATCCAGAATGCGCGCATGGGGCCCTCCCGGCCGGGAAACTAGCGCGCCAGGCGCAAAGGGGGAAACCGTTTTGCGCGAATAGCCGCTTTAGAGCTTCGCGCCATGATCCGGAATCGGGGCGCTTGCTCTAGTCATTGTTTGTCGCGGCGTTTTCGCGCTGAACCGCGCACACTTCAGCGCACGCCGCTCTAAAATGCGGGTTTGATCGTCGGGCGCGAATTATGGAGCGCGCCCGACAATCCGGCGACGTGCCGGCCCGCCTTACAAGCATTCTGATTCCATTTAAGTTTTTCGTGCCCTATGAAGGGCGACGCTGGGCGGCGGGCGGGGCCTTGATGGCGAACGACGGCGAAATGGCGGCGACGCTGAAGATCGTGCGCATCGAACTCGATGAGCGCAGCCTCGCGCGCGCGACCGCCGACATCGAGCATGAGCGCAAGGTCGCGATCTATGATCTCCTCGAAGAGAATTATTTCGAGCCGATCGGCGGCGGCGCCGGACCGTTTGAGCTTTATCTCTCGAATGTCGAGACCCGGCTCGTATTCGACGTCCGGCGCGAGGGCGGCGAGGCCCTCGGCCAGGTTCACCTGTCGATGACCCCTTTCCGGAAGATCATCAAGGACTACTTCATGCTGTGCGCGAGCTATTACGACGCAATCCGGACAGCGGCGCCGGCGCAGATCGAAACGATCGATATGGCGCGCCGGTCGCTTCACAATGAAGGCTCGGAGATTCTCCGCGAGCGCCTCAACGAGAAGATCAATCTCGATCTCAACACGGCCCGGCGCCTGTTCACGCTGATCTGTTCATTCCATATGAGATGACCGCCTGATGCCGAAATCCGTTCTCTTCGTGTGCAACATGAATTCGGTGCGGTCGCCGATGGCGGCGGCGATTCTGGCGAGCGATTCCGACGGAAGGGTCAGGGTCGATTCGGCCGGCGTCTATGAAGGCGGGCTCGATCCGTTCATCGAAAACGTCCTCGGCGAAATCGGCATCGCGCTCGGCGATTACGAGCCGAAATCGGTCGGCGACATTCGACTTGAGAATTTCGATCTCGTGATCGCGCTGACGCCGGAGGCCGCCGCGGAGGTCCGGCGCGTCCTGCCGCGCGAGCGGATCGAGTTCTGGCCGATCGACAATCCGAGCGACGCGGTCGGCGGGGCAGGCGCTCTCATGGACGCCTACAGAGCGGTCCGGGACGAGCTTCGCGGACGCATCAGGGTTCGTTTTCCCGCCCTCAATCAAAGGCCTTGATTTTGGCGGGGAGCGCGACCATTTTCGCGCCCGGCTCCAGATCCGCTTCAGCCCGCCGTTCG
The DNA here is from genome assembly GCA_013389125.1 of Parvularculaceae bacterium. GTDB lineage: Bacteria > Pseudomonadota > Alphaproteobacteria > Caulobacterales > Parvularculaceae > Amphiplicatus. The sequence goes on from JACADX010000215.1 coordinate 1,607, forward strand.
GGCGCCCCTTAAGGAGGGGGGATCGCCCTAACCGAGGACTGCATGGCGAAAGAAGAACTTCTCGAATTTGAAGGCACGGTGGAGGAACTCCTCCCGAACGCCACGTTCCGCGTCAAGCTCGACCAGGGGCATGAGATCATCGCGCATACCGCCGGAAAGATGCGCAAGAACCGCATCCGGGTTCTCGCCGGCGACAAGGTCCTCGTCGAGATGACGCCCTATGATCTGACCAAGGGCCGGATCACGTTCCGCTTCAAGTGACGGGCGGCGCGTGACGGCGCGGCCCCTTCTTTATCTCGCGAGCGCGTCGCCGCGCCGCCGCGCGCTCCTCGCGCAGATCGGGATTGTTCCTGACGCCGTCGCGCCAACCAATATCGACGAAACGCCGCTCTCGCGGGAAACGCCGTCGGATCACGCGATGCGTCTTGCGAGGGAGAAAGCGGCGGCAGGCCTTGCAGCGATCGGCGGCGGCCAGACGCCGGCGTTGGCGCTCGCGGCGGATACGGTCGTCGGCGTCGGTCGCCGCATCCTGCCGAAGGCTGAGGATGAGGAGACGGCGCGCCGCTGCCTCGATCTCATTTCCGGGAGAAGCCATCGCGTCTTCACCGGCGTCGCGCTCGCCTCGCGATCGGGCGATGAAACGCGCATTCAGGATCGGCTCGTTGAAACGCGCGTCAAGGTGAGGCGCCTCTCGCCGTCGGATATTGACGACTATCTCGCCTCGGACGAGTGGCGCGGCAAAGCGGGCGGCTATGCGATCCAGGGTCTTTTCGCCAAGCACGTGATTTCGATCATCGGCTCCTATTCAAATGTCGTCGGCCTGCCGCTTTACGAGACCGCAAATCTTCTCGCCGGCGCCGGCTGGCGCGCGCCGTGACCCGAACGCTGCGCATTTATTGCGGCGCGGCGGAAACACGCGCGGCGCTCATCGACGACGATCGGGCAGTGAAATTCTGGTTCGCGCCGGCGATCGGCGACGAAGCGGCGCTGCGGCCCGCGGAGGACGGCGATATCCGCCTCGGACGGATCAAGACAATTTCACGGCCGCTCGGCGGCGCCTTTGTCGACATTGGAGACGACGCTGAGGCGTTCCTGCCGCAATCGGACAAAGCGTCGCCGGCGGTTGAAGGCGTATTGCGGATTGTCCGCGTCCGAAGGCCCGCGATCGGCCGGAAGGGCGCGCTCGCGAGCGCGGACTGGCGCGGCGACCTGCCGGCCATGTCGCAGGAGAAGATCGAACGCGACGCCCGCCGTAGCGATACGCCGCGCGCGCTCGGATCTTCCATTGCGCCCGCCGTCGCAATCGCGCGGAAAGCTTCGCTTTTTCATCCAGCCGCGATCGTCGTCGATCGCGCCGACGCGCTCTTGTCGCTGCGCAGCGCCGGCATTGACGCCAAACTCGACGAAACGGCGAATGGCGGCGTTGACATCAGCGCCGAGCTCGACGCCGCGCTGGCGCGGACGGTCAACCTGCCGGGAGGCGGCCGAATGACGATCGACGAGACGGAGGCCTTGACTGCGATCGACATCGACATGGCGGACGCGGCGACGACGTCGGCGGCGGGCGCCAGCGACGCGATGAACGACCGCGCCGCGCGCGTCCTCTTTCGCGAGCTGTCGCGGCGCGCGATCGGCGGGCGGGTCGTCGTCGATTTTCTTCCGCCCGCGACGTCGCCGGGCTTGCGCGGCGCTTTCGAAAAACGCCTCGGCGAAACGGACGCGGACCTTTATCCGCGCCGCGGCGGGCGTTTGCTGCGCGACGGGCTTTACGATCTGACGGCGCCGCGCCGAGAAAAATCGCTTCTCGAGCGGGCGACGGAACCCGTCGGCGAAAGGTTCATCCGCGCCGGACGGCGGCTGACGCTCGACTGGCGCGCCAAGGCCGCCGTCGCTTCACTTGAAGGCGCGCTCCGCCGCGCGCGCGGGCGTTTCCCGACGCTGCTTGTGTCGCCGGACCTTGCGTCGTATCTCGACGCCCGTCCTTGGCTTGCCCGCGTCGGCGATCGGTTCGGCGCGCGATTCAAGGTCGAAACGCAACATCGTCTCTAAGAGCGCTCATTTGAAGTCGTTGAAGGATAAGGCGGCGAAAGACGACGGTCTTCGCGCCTGCTGCCCGATCTGCAAGGCGCCGAGTTTTGCGGCCTACCGCCCGTTCTGCTCGAAGCGCTGCGCCGACATCGATCTCCATCGCTGGCTCACCGGCGGCTATCGGGTTCCCGCCGTCGAGAGCGAAGACGACCGCGACAGGGATCGCGACGGACTTGACGAAGCGCCAAACGCGCAAAAATAGGCCCGCCTCCGGGACGCGAGGCGGGCCGACGGCGGCCGGATCGCA
>JACADX010000027.1 GCA_013389125.1 Parvularculaceae bacterium
CTTGCTCGCGGACCCGGCGAGCTTCGCGATCGCGCGCCCGACGGGCGGGGCCGCCGGCGGCGCGAATGACGGGTCGGGCGCAATTTCGCTCGCCAATATCGCGACGACGGCGGCGGCGCGCGCGGTTGCAGAATCGGTCGCGCAAATCGGCTCGGCGGCGCGCGACGCCGATCTCAAAGCGGAGACGAACAAGGCGCTCGCTGACGATCTGTCGGCGCGCGCGGCCGCCTCCGCCGGCGTCAATCTCGACGAGGAGCTTTCAAATCTCATCTTGTATCAGCGCGCCTACGGGGCGAACGCGCGCGTCATCGCGGCGATCGATGAGCTCTGGCAGTCGCTGCTGCAGATCATCTAGGGACGCGCCATGACGAGAATCTCCGACCTTGGGTTTCAGCAGATCCTTCTCAACAGCTTTCAGCGTGCGCAGGGTTCCGCGCAGCTGCGCCAGATTCAGCTCTCAACGGGCAAAGTCTCGGATCGCTATAGCGGCGTCGGCGTTGCGACCGGTCAGCTCCTGTCCGCGGAAGGCGTGATCGAGCGGGTCAGCGCCTACGAAAAAGCCGCCGGGGTCGCCGCGTCGCGCCTTCAAACGCAGGAGGCGGCGCTGACGACGATTGCAGACAGCGTGGCGCGGCTTCGCGAGCGTTTCGTCGTCGCAATGTCGACGGGGAGCGCGGAACTGATCGCGCCGGAACTCGCCTCCGAGGCACAGCGGATCATCGCGGCGCTGAGTACGGAATCGGGCGGCGTCTACGTCTTCGGCGGCGTCAATGGGACGGTTCCGCCGACGACGGCGCAATCAATTGCGGATATTGCGGCCGCGCCGAACACGGATGCGCTTTTCGTTGACGCGGCGCGTCAACGCCTTGCGGTCGAAGAAGGGACGACGGTCGACGGCGGCGCGACCGCGCGTGAAATCGCAAGCGGGCTCTATCGAACGCTTCAGGAGATCGCCAATGCGCCGCAGGCGCTTGGAGCGTTTTCCGGCCAGCTCACGAACGCCCAGTCGGCGTTTCTGACGCAGGAGATCGCGGATCTCGATCAGATCTCGGCGCGCCTTTACGAGGAACTCGGCCTCAACGGCCTCGCCCAAGGCCAGACGGAAGACGCCCGCGTCCGCAATGTCCAGCGCCGCGACCTTGCCGAGATCGTCGCGTCGGAAATCGAGGACGTCGACCTTGCGGAAGTCGTCGCCCGACTCAATCAGGACCGCATCGCCATCGAAGCCGCGGCGCAGGCGCTGAAACAGGCGAGCGAATTGTCGCTGCTGAATTTCCTCTAGAGCGGCGTGCGCTGACGTGTGCGCGGTTCAGCGCGTAAACGCCGCGACAAACAGGGATTAGAGCAAGCGCCATGATTCTGAATCATGGCGCTTGCTCTAATCCGGCGCGTATCCGAATCTTTTGACCCAGGGCGCAAGAATCGCCAGCGCCGGCGCCATTCCGTCGCGATAGTGTCGCCATTTTCCGATCGACGTGTCATAGGGCTTTTCGATCACCTGCTTGGCGCTCGGCGTCCTGACGGCGCGGGCGAGCGCCGTTTCACGGTAATTCCGGACTGCGTCGTCCCAGCCGACGCCGAGGAAATCGAGAATCCTTCCGATCTCGCCGTCGAAGTCGGCCACGATGTTCTCATACCGCACATCATGAATGTTCAATTGCGCCCCGCCGCGGACCAAGTCCCCGATCGTCATGACGCGGTCGTAAAACTCGGCGGCGGACTTGATGTCGAGAAAGTGCGCCATGCCCGGATTGACCTGGAAATGCTGCTGGAACGCGCTGAGCACGGCGTCGCGCGGATCGCGCAGGACGAAGATGATCTTCGCCTCCGGGAAAAGCCGCCAGATGAGCGCAAGCTGCGCCGTATTCAGCGGGAGCTTGTCGACGATCATGTCGCGGTCGTCGCGGCGGCCGAGCGCCTTTTTCGCGCGCGCCCAATAGGACGCGCGAAGCGCGTTGATTTCGGCTGCGGTTTGCTCCGGCAGCAGCGACAATCCCTCGTCGGCAAGCGAAAAGCGCCGCCACGCGTCGACGAAATTGTCTTCCTCCTCCATGACGGCGATGCGGGGATGGGACGACAGAATCTGATCGAGCCATGTCGTGCCGGAGCGCACGAACCCCATCAGGAAGACGGGCGCTCGTCCTTCGAGCGCGCCGTCGCGAGGCCAAAAAGCCGGGTCCTGCCCTTGAAGGAACCGGATCATGCGGTCGAGATGCTCGGTCTGCAAGGGGCTTGGCGTTCCGCGCGCGTGGTCGAGATCGAGCATCGCAAGAAGCCTGTTCGCTTCGCTGTAATGTCCGAACGCCGGCCCGAAGTCGCCGAGCCTGTCATGCGCCGTCGCGAGAATATGATGGAGACGCGCTTCAATGCGGCGATTTGAGCCGGGAAAGGCGGTCAACAATGGCGCGGCGGCCGCGATCACGGCCTCATAGCGCCTGTCGCGGAGGTCGATTTCGAGCGCCGCAAGTCGCGCGACGGCGTTTTCCGGGTCGAGGCGCATGGCGTCAGCCGCAAGGCTGCGGGCGCGACCCATCTCATGCGTCGTCTCGAAGAAGCGGGCGGCGCGGGCGAGCACGGTCGCAGAACGAGGCTCGGCGGCGAGCGCCTTCTCGAAAGTCGCGCGCGCGAGGACTCTTTGGTCGTTGAGGTATCGGACTTCGGCGAGATGACACAAGGCGTCGCCATTGCCGGGATCGCGCTCAGTGGCTTCTGCGAAGGCGCGTTCGGCCTGACCGTAATCGCCGCGTTCCTTGTAAAGGACGCCGAGCCAGTAAAGCAGCTGCGGCCGCCCGGGCTCGATCTGGTTAGCGCGGATGAACGCCCGCAGCGCCTCGACGTTCCGTCCCTGCCGGTAGGCCGTGAAGCCGGCGATCTGCAAGGCGCCGACATCATTCGGATCGCGGACGAACATCGTGCGCGCAATGGCCGTCGCCCGCGCGAAATCGCCCGCCTGCGCGGCGGCGATGCCGTGGTCAAATGGCGTTTTTCCGTCGCTCATGCCGGCCTTTTGAACGCTTCCCATCGTCGTTCGCAATAGCGCCGCTGCTGGATATTCCTTTGCCCGGTCCCTATGTTCCGCCCGCCATGACGCTGATCTCGGACATTGCTCGCCTCGACGCGCCAGTAATCGACCTCGGCCTTCCGGCCGGGGCGCGGGTCGTCGTCGCCATGTCGGGCGGCGTCGATTCTTCGGTGACGGCGGCGCTCGTCAAGCATTCAGGCTTTGACGCCGTCGGCGTCACGCTGCAGCTTTACGATCATGGCGCCGCCATCCAAAGAAAAGGCGCCTGCTGCGCGGGGCAGGATATTCAAGACGCGCGCAATGTCGCGGCGCGACTCGGCATTCCGCATTACGTGCTCGACTATGAGGATCGCTTTTCGCAAAGCGTGATGGAGGATTTCGCCGACACCTACCTTGCCGGCGCAACGCCGGTTCCCTGCATCCGCTGCAATGAGCGCGTGAAGTTTCGCGATCTCATGGATGTCGCGCGCGACCTCGGCGGCGCAGCGATGGCGACAGGACACTATATCCGGCGCGTTCGTGGGCCGAACGGGGCCGAGCTTCGCCGCGCGAAGGATGCAGGCCGCGACCAGAGCTATTTCCTGTTTTCAACGACGCGGCAGCAGCTTGAATTCCTGCGGTTTCCGCTCGGCGATCTCCCGAAAGACGAGGTCCGGCGCATCGCCGGCCAGTTCGGCCTTGTTGTCGCCGACAAGCCGGACAGTCAGGACATTTGTTTTGTCCCGGAAGGCAAATACGCCTCCGTCGTCGAGCGCTTGCGTCCGGGTTCGGCGGAGCCCGGCGAAATCGTTCATGTCGACGGGACGATCGTTGTAACGCATCCGGGCGTCATTCATTATACGGTCGGCCAACGCCGCGGCCTCGGCGTGGCGACGGGCGAGCCCTTGTTTGTCGTGCGTCTCGACCCCGACCGGCGGCGCGTCGTCGTCGGCCCGCGCGACGCGCTCTTTGTGCGACGCATCCGCTTGAAAGATCTCTCCTGGCTCGGGGACGGAGGACTTGACGAGGCTGCGTGCGCCGGAACGCCGATCGCCGTCCGCGTGCGCTCGACGCGGCCGCCGAAAGCGGCGCGGTTCGCCTTTGACGCCGGCCCTGTCGTCGATCTCGCGGCGCCGGAAGAGGGCGTCGCGCCGGGACAGGCCTGCGTCTTCTATTCGCCGGAGCCCGGCCATGATCGCGTCCTCGGCGGAGGCTGGATCGCGGCGACGGAGACCGCGTCCGCATGACGACGATCCGTCCCCTGACGAGGGCGGACGAGGCGGGCTGGCGGCCGCTGTGGCGGGGCTATCTCGAGTTTTACAAAGCGGCGCTCGACAAAGCGACGACGACGAAGACGTTCGAACGCCTTGTCGGCGATCCTCGGTTCTTCGCCTTCGTCGCCGATCGGGAAGGCGCGCTGGTCGGCGTCGTTCACTGCATAATCCACCCCGCGACGTGGTCGATTCGCGACTACTGCTACCTCGAAGACCTGTTCGTTCAGCCGGTCGAGCGCGGCAAAGGGACGGGGCGGGCGCTGATCGAGGCCGTTTATTCGGAAGCAAGGCGCCGCAGCCTCGACAGGGTTTATTGGCTGACTCACGAAACCAACGCCGCCGGTCGGGCGCTCTACGGCAAGCTTGCGTCTTTCGACGGTTTCATACAGTACCGTCGAAAACTCTAGTTCCCCTCGGAAGGCGTATGCCGAAAAAGCGCTATAACTGCCTCAAATGCGTCGCCTATTGCTGCACCTACACGCTCATTCCGGCGAACAAGTCGGACGTGAAGCGCCTGGCGAAGCATTTCGGGATGACGCCGCGCGAGGCGGAAAAGCGCTTCACCAAGAAAGGCGACAAGGAGAATCCGCGCGTTCTAAGGCACAGGGAGGACGCGCATTTTCAGACCGCCTGCATGTTCCTCGATCAGGACACGCGCAAATGCACGATCTATGAAGCGCGTCCGCGCATCTGCCGCGATTTTCCGACGCAGTCGCGCTGCGGCTATTACGACTTCCTGAAGTTCGAGCGCGAAGTGCAGGACGACCCGAAATGGGTCGCGACGACGGACTAGGACGGCGATGGCGGAGCGCGTCGACGCGATCGTCATCGGCGCGGGCGTCATCGGCCTTGCCGTCGCGCGGGCGCTGGCGCTTTCAGGCCGCGAGGTCATTGTTCTCGAAAGGCGCGACGCCTTCGGGACCGAAACGTCGGCGCGAAACTCCGAGGTCATTCACGCCGGGATCTACTATCGTCCGGGCGGTTTGCGCGCGCGCCTCTGCGTCGAAGGAAGGAAGAAGCTTTACGCCTATTGCCAGGACCGCGGCGTCACTCATTTGAACTGCGAAAAGCTGATCGTTGCGACGAGCGAGACGGAAGCTCCAAGGCTCGCCGGCATCCTGGCGACCGCGAAAGCGAACGGCGTCGACGATCTCGTGCGAATTGAGGGGCCGGAGGCGGCGCGGCTTGAGCCGGGGCTTTTTTGCGTTTGCGCCTTACGGTCGCCGTCGACCGGCATTGTCGACAGTCATGGCCTGATGCTGTCGCTGCTCGGCGATCTTGAGAACGCCGGCGGGATATTGTCGCTCCTGTCGCCTGTCGTCGGAGGGCGCGTCGTTTCAGACGGCGTCGAGATCGATGTCGGCGGCGAAGGGGCGGCGACCCTTTCGGCGCGCCTCGTCGTCAATTCGGGCGGTCTTTATGCGGACGAGATCGCGCGCTCGATCGCCGGACTTGACGGGAGATTCATTCCAAAACTGCGTCCGGCGAAGGGGCAGTATTTCACCTATTCGGGCAAAGCGCCGTTTTCGCGCCTCATCTATCCGTTGCACAGGCCGGACAGTCAGGGCGTCCACTACACGCGCGATCTTGGCGGTCAGGCGCGATTGGGTCCCGACATTCGTTGGGACGCGCCGCTCGGCGATTACGCCGTCGATCCGTCGCGCCTTCCTGAATTCGTGCGGGCGGTTTCGCGGTTCTGGCCGGATCTTGATCCGGCGCGCCTCAATCCCGGCTATGCCGGCCAGCGCCCGAAAGCGACCGGCCCCGGCGAGGAGGGCGATTTCATCATCATCGGCCCGAAAACCCACGGTACGCCCGGTTATTTCGGCCTTTACGCCATGGAATCGCCGGGTCTCACCTCTTGCCTCGCGATCGGGGATTACGTCGCGGATCTCGTCCGGACGGAGGTCGCCTGACGGGCTCGACCGCATCGAGTCATGGCTGCGCCGTCGCGGCAAGCAGCCTGCATCGCGCACCGCCGCCGGCCGGACGGCTTGCGAAAGGCGTGCGGGGGCACGCAGCCGAACCGCGCCTTGCAGGGCCTTTATCCTGCCGGTATAGACGCGGCCTCTTCGCCCAGGGCGGGGTAGCTCAGTTGGTGAGAGCGCAGGATTCATAACCCTGAGGTCGGCGGTTCAATTCCGCCCCCCGCTACCATCGTCGGCCGACCGGCGGCTTGTCAGAAATCGTGTTTCCAGTTCGCAGATACCGTCTGGTCGCCGTCCTGTCGCATTTCGGTTTCGACCGTGAAGCTGTCGTCGATCTCGTATTCGATCCTGACCGAGCCGATTTCGCCGCGCGCGTCCTGCGTCGCCGATACAAAAAGTCCGTCAGCGACATACTTGCCGACGGTCAAGGTCGACGCCGCGCTGCCGGCGTCGTCAATATCAAGGC
>JACADX010000017.1 GCA_013389125.1 Parvularculaceae bacterium
GACGACCCGGATGACCAGGTATTGACCGCGCTCTCGAAATCCTGCCGCATCGTCCATATCGAAGGCGACGCCGCGCACGCTGACGCCTTGAAGGCGCGCTTCGCGAAAGCGCCGAAGCCGATGTATTACAGCGAGACGTTCCTCAAACGCATTTGGGCGGACTATTTGAAGGAGAGAGGCGTCGGCGAAGCGAATGTCGATCCCGACGATTTCATCCGCTGGGGCTTTGCGCAGCTTATCGACTGGCGCCGCCCGCGCTATCAAGCGATTGGAGAAAAATGGGGCGTCACAGTAAGCGCGCTGGAAATCGAGAAGGCCCAGTCGCCGGAGGCGTTTCTGGCTCTCGTTTGGAAGGCGTAGGGCGCAGCCCGGCGCGAGCCTCATCGTTCCTCATTCTCGCTGTTTATTCCCTTCTCATCCGGTCTTTCGCCGGCAAGCGCGAGGCGTGCGCACTTACGCCTTTCTGCGTCCGCGCCCTCAACCGCCGGAAACCCGGGCCGCCTGACCTTTTGCTGACGCGGGTTTTCGTTCTCGCAAGAGGGAACGCCCGCGAAGGTTTGGAGGAGCGGCGCGCGGGACAAATCCCTTGCCGTCTTTATCGTCCGGGACCGTTCAAAATCAGTCCAGCGCCGGATGCGACGCCTTATCCCGCGCCGCGACGTCTTCCTCCGCCCCGTCCATGCCATAGCGGCGTCAAAGACGGGGGACGGAATTTTGAATCCAAACGAGGCAATGGGATCGACGGCTAACGGCGATTCGCGGCGCTCACCGCCAGATCGCCTTGCCGGCTCCCGGCAGCCCCATCTCCGCCCACATCGCGTCGACGCGTTTGACGACGTCGTCCGACATGCGGATCCTTTCGCCCCATTCGCGCTTTGTTTCCGGCGGCCATTTGTTGGTGGCGTCGAGGCCGATCTTCGAGCCGAGCCCGCTCTCGGGCGAGGCGAAGTCGAGATAGTCGATCGGCGCGTTCTCAATGACAGTCGTATCGCGCGCCGGGTCCATGCGCGTCGCGATCGCCCACATCACGTCCTTCCAGTCGCGGGCGTTGATGTCGTCATCGACCACAATGATCCACTTCACATACATGAACTGGCGGAGGTAAGACCACGCGCCCATCATCACGCGCTTGGCGTGGCCCGGATAGGCCTTCCTTATGCTGACGATCGCGATGCGGTAGGAACACCCCTCCGGCGGCAGAAAGAAATCGACGATTTCGGGGAACTGCTGCTGCAAGAGCGGAATGAAGACCTCGTTCAGGGCCTCGCCGAGGACGCTCGGCTCGTCGGGCGGCCTTCCCGTAAAGGTCGAGAGATAGATCGGGTCCCGCCGCATCGTGATCGCCGAGACGGTGAAGACCGGGAACTTCTCGACCGCGTTATAATAGCCCGTGTGATCGCCATAGGGCCCTTCGTCCGCGTAGTCGTCGAGCGCGACATGGCCTTCGAGCACGATCTCGGCCTCGGCCGGGACTTTCAAGGGCACGGTTTTGCAGTCGGCGAGCTCGACCTTTCGTCCCCGGAGCAAGCCGGCGAAATGATATTCCGACAGCGTGTCGGGGACAGGCGTCACCGCGGCGAGGATCGTTCCGGGATCGGCGCCGATGACCGCGGCGGCGGGAAGCGGCTCGCGTCGTTCCGCCTTCCAGCGGCGATGGTGCTGCGCGCCGCCGCGATGCGCGAGCCAGCGCATGATCGTCTTGTTTTTGCCGATCGCCTGCATCCTATAGATGCCGAGATTGAAATCGTCCTCGCGCGCGCCGCCCGGCCCTTTCGTGACGACGAGAGGCCAGGTGATCAGGGGCGCGGGCTCCCCCGGCCAGCAGGTCTGTATCGGGAGTTTTGTAAGATCGACGTCATCGCCCCTGAAGACGAGTTCCTGGCAAGGGGCCGTTCCAAAGCCGCGCGTCGCCGGGCGCATCGCCATGATTGCTTGCGCGAAGGGCAGCAAGCCGATCGCGTCTTTAAGGCCGGCCGGCGGTTCCGGCTGGCGAAGAAAGGCGAGCGTCCTGCCGACCTCGCGCAGCGCCTCAGCGTCCGTGCGCTCGACGCCTCCGCCCTTCGACGGCAAGAGCGTCACCCCCATCGCCACGCGCTTTACCGTGCCGAAAAGATTGACGAGGACGGGGATCGGCGAAATCGACCCGTCCGCCTTCACCGGCTTTTCAAAAAGAACCGCGGGTCCCTTATCGGCGAGGAGCCGCGTCTGGATCTCCGTCATTTCAAGAACGGTCGAGACAGGATTCGCGACGCGGCGAAGCTCGCCTTCGGCTTCGAGCTTTTGAAGGAAGTCACGGAGCGATTTATAGGTCATGATGGCGGTTTAGCCGTCCGCCCGAAACTGTGAAAGGCGGCCCGTTGAAGCCCCGGTCGGCGGGGCGTATGAGCGCACTCATGCGCATCGCGATCATCGAAACCGGCGCGCCGCCGGAGCAATTGAACGGCAAGCACCCGACCTATCCGGCGATGATGGAGCGGATGCTCGCGCCGCTCGCGCCGCGCTTTTCCTTTACGACGTATCCGACTTTTCGCGACGGGTCGCTGCCCGCGCCCGCCGACTTCGACGGCCTCCTCATCACCGGCTCGCCCGCCGGCGTTTACGAGGAGCATCCCTGGATCGCGCCGCTGGAAGACCTCGTCCGCGACGCGGCCGCCGCCGGCAAGCCGCAGGTCGGCATCTGCTTCGGCCACCAGCTGATGGCGAGAGCCTTCGGCGGCGAGGTGAAGAAGTCCGACAAGGGCTGGGGGATCGGCGTTCATCGCTATAATGTGACCGCCGACGCCGATTGGATGTCGCCGCGGCAGGGAAGAATTTCCTGCGTCGTCTCGCATCAGGACCAGGTGACCCTCGCGCCGCCTGGCGCGAGAACGCTCGCCGCATCGGACTTTTGCGAATACGGCGCGCTCGCCTACGCGCAAGGGCCGGCGATTTCGTTCCAGATGCACCCCGAGTTCGATCACGATTACGCCGCCGACTTGATCGGCATAAGGAGGAACCGCTTTGGCGAGGCGCTCGCGGATGACGGGCTCGCCACTTTGAAAACGCGGTCGGACCGCGGCGTCATCGCGCAATGGATCGTCAACTTCTTCGAAGGCGCGCGCCGGTGAGCGTCGCGGCCTCCGCCGACGCCTGGCGTGCGCAGCTTGGCGAGCGGAGCTTTGAGGACTGGCGCCAGGACTTCGATCGCGACGGCTACGTCGTATTTCCGAAGGTCCTTGGCGAGGCCGAACTTTCGCGTCTCCGCGCTGCGCTCGCCCCGCATCTTGGCCGCAACATTCGCGGCCGCAATCCTTTCGAGGGCCTTGCGACGAACCGTGTCTACGCGATGCTGGCGAAATCGCCGGTGTTCGCCGATCTCGTCGCGCATCCTCTGGCGCTCGCGTTCGTCGAGGCCGATCTTGGGCCGGATTGCCTGTTGTCCGCCTGTCTTGCGATCAACCTCCATCCCGGCGAGGCCGCGCAGCCATGGCATTATGACGACAGTCACTACGCCTGGCCGCGGCCGCGCCCTTCGCTCGGCGTCTCGGCGTTCTGGGCGATCGATGAAACGACGGCCGAGAACGGCGCGACCGAAATCATTCCAGGAAGCCATCTCTGGGGCGAGGCGGCGATCGACGGGTCGATCGCGCCCGAACACTTTTCATCGAAAACGCCCGCCAGCGCCGATCCCGGCGCGCGCGCGGACGCGATCGCCGCCGCGATGCCGGCGGGCTCCTTGATGCTCGCAAAAGGAACACTCTGGCACCGCGGCGGGGCGAACCGGACGTCGAGGCCGCGCCTCATCATCACGCCGCAATATTGCCCGGGCTGGACGCGCCCGCTTGAAAACATGTCGCTCGCGGTCCCGCCGGCGATCGCGCGCGGCCTGCCGCCGCGCGCGCAAGAGCTTCTCGGCTATTCGATCCGCCCGCCTTTCATGGGCTATGTCGACGGGCGCCACCCAAAGCGCCTCTTGGAGAGGTGATATGAGCGCTTTGACCCTCATCATCGGCGACAAGAATCTTTCATCCTGGTCGCTGCGGCCGTGGCTTTTTATGCGGCGCGCCGGCATACCCTTCGCCGAGCGCACGATTCGCCTCGACCGGCCGACGACAAAAGCCGAACTCGCCGACGCATCGCCGTCCTCGCGCGTCCCTTGCCTCCTCGACGACGATCTCACAGTCTGGGACTCGCTCGCGATCTGCGAATATCTCGCGGAGAAATTTCCCGAGAAGGCCTTGTGGCCGTCGGATGTCGCGGCGCGCGCGACGGCGCGGTCGGTTTCGGCGGAAATGCATTCGGGCTTTCAGGGATTGCGCACGCTCTGGCCGCTGCATTTCGCGCGCGAGGGCATGCGCCACACGACCCACGGCATCGAGGATGAGATCGCGCGCGTTATTGAAATCTGGGAAACCTGCCGGCGCGATTTCGGCGCGGCGGGGCCGTTCCTGTTCGGCCGGTTCTCGATCGCCGACGCGATGTACGCGCCGGTCGTGTCGCGCTTCGTCACTTATGGGCCGATTTCCATGCCGCCGGCTTCGTCAGCTTGGCGCGACCTCATGTGGTCGCTGCCCGCCATGAGGGAATGGGGCGAGGGGGCGAAAGCGGAAATCGCCGGAACGCAAGGGCGCCCCGCAACCTTGCTAGAATGAATAGGACGAAAGGAAGAGCAAGCCGAATTGCTCCTGCTCTAAATAGCGGATGTCGGTTTCGCCCGGGGGCAGCGGCTGTCCGGCGACAATACCCTCGCCGAGCGTTCTCGTGTTGGGATCGAAGGCGACGCCGACGCCGATATTGAAGCTGTCGCCGGAATCGCCGCGCCGGAAGCCGACCATTAGACCCATGCCGATCGCCTCGATGATGTTCTCCGTTCCGGGCTGGAGCGCCACGAAGGGGCCGATCCCCCATTTCGCCGGCTCGGGCGCAGCGCCATCGCCCTTTATTTGAGCGGCCGACGGGTTCTTCGGACCGAACGCGCCGAACGCCCGAGCGTCCGGCGGCGTAAAGAAGTAGTGGGATTCAAGCATGATCCTGGCGCGGACATTATCCTGATTGGTCACGCGGACTATTCCCGGCGGGCCGCCGACGAGCGTCGCTTCCGACACGCGGTCATTTTTCCCGAGATCGTAGGTTGCGGAAATCCCGATGCCGAAATTGAGCCCGGCGAAATTCTGCGTTCCAGGCGGCGGGCCGTCCTCATTCTTCTTGACATTTAGCGTGATCGGCCCGCCGTCGGCCGCCGTTTCTCCGACCGAGGGCGCGGCGGCGATCGCCTCGACGAGCTTCTTCGCATCCGCCCGACTGATCGACACGTCATAGGCTTCGTCGCCGCCCGCGGCGGCGGGCGCTGGAGACGCCGAAATGGCGGCGGCCAGCGCGATCGTCATCAGA
>JACADX010000018.1 GCA_013389125.1 Parvularculaceae bacterium
AGCCGATCCTGTTCAACGATACGATCGCGGCCAATATCGCCTTCGGCAAGCTGGGGGCCTCGCGCGAGGAAATCGTTGCGGCGGCGAAGGCGGCGGCGGCGGACGAATTCATCCGCGCATTGCCGAACGGCTATGATGCGAAGGTCGGCGAGGCGGGCGGCGCGCTCTCCGGCGGCCAGCGGCAGCGCATCGCGATCGCGCGCGCCTTCCTCAAGGACGCGCCGATCCTTCTCCTTGATGAGGCGACATCGGCGCTCGACGCCGAATCCGAGGCTGCGGTGAAATCGGCGCTCGCCCGTCTCTCGAAAGGCCGCACCACGATCATCATCGCGCATCGACTCGCGACGATACGCTCGGCCGATCTCATCGTCGTCATGGAGAAGGGCCGCGTCATTGAGGCGGGCGCGCACGGGCCGCTGGCCGCGCGAGGCGGCTATTACGCGCGGATGCTGCGCCTCGAGGGCGCGCCGACGTCGTCAGCGGGCGCCGCGGCCAAATTCGTCAACTGAGAAAGAAGTAGCAGACGCTCGCGATGACGAGGGCGAGCATGATATTGAGCGCGAAGCCTTCCCGCGCCATTTCGCCGACGCTGACGCGCCCCGTTCCATACGCGATCGCATTCGGCGCCGTCGAGACCGGCAGCATGAAGCCGGACGAGGCCGCCATCGCCGCCGGGACCATCAGGATCGCCGGCGCCATTCCCGTTCCGTCCGCGACCGCGGCGAGCACGGGAAGAACGAGCGTCGCGACCGCCGTATTCGACGTCAGCTCGCTCATGAAGGTTACGACGAGGCAGACAACCAGCATCAAGGCGAAGGGATGCAGGACTCTTGCGCCGCCGAGCGCGTTTCCAATGAGGACCGAAAGGCCCGATTTCTCAAAGGCGATCGCGATGCAGATGCCGCCGGCGAATAGGAGAAGCATGCCCCAGGGGATGTCCGACGCCCATTTCCAGTCGAGGAGCGCGCCGCCCTTGCCGTCGGGTATGAAGAACATCGCCGCAACGGCGAGAAGGGCGACTGTTGAATCTCCGGCGCCGCCGACGCCGAACCATTGCGACCAGCCGCCGAAGGGCTCGCTGCGCGTCACCCAAAGCAGCACCGTGACGCCAAAAACGATCAGGGTACGGACTTCCGCGGCCGTCCATGCGCCGGGATCAGGGATCGCAACCCGCTCATTGAATCGGATGCGCCGCGTCAGCCACAAAATCGAAAGATGGATCGCGACGGCGACGACCGGGACCCCGGTCGCCATCCAGCGCGTAAAGCCGTACTCAACGCCCGCCGTGCGCTCATAGATGCCGGCGAAAATGACGTTCGGCGGCGTGCCAATCAGCGTGCCCAATCCGCCGATCGAGGCCGCGTAGGCGACGCCCAGCACGATCGGAACGTCGAGCGATCGGTCTTCGGCGCGGGCGAGAACAGCGAGCGCGATCGGCATCAGCATCAACGTCGTCGCGGTGTTGGAGACCCACATCGACACCATCGCCGAGGCGATCATGAAGCCGGCGACGAGCCGTTTGCCGGATGAGCCGACAAGGCGGATCATGGTGAGCGCGAGGCGCTCATGCGCGCCGGACTTCTCGAGGCCCTTCGACAGCATGAAAGCGCCCATGAGCAGGACAATTACATGATCGCCGAGCGCGGACGCGGCTTCCTTGTCGGTGAGGACCCCCGCCATCGGGAACGCCGCAAAGGGAATGAGCGAAGTCGCCGGTATCGGGATCGCTTCGGTCACCCACCAGGCGGCCGTGAGCGTGGTGACGGCGATCGTCCACGCGACGGGTTCGGAAAGTCCGCTCGCGTAAGCCGCAGCGCCGCCAATGGCGGCGAGGCCGAGGCCGCCAATGATGCGCGCCCATTTCATGGCGGCGAATTAAGCGGCGTTCGGCACGCGCTGTCCAGTTTGTGAGCGGCGGCGCAACACGCTATCGGATAGGATTGATGCGCCGCGGTCGGAGCAAAGCATGAGAGTTGGAATTCTCGCCGCCGCCCTCGCGCTAGGGGCGGCGGCGGCCGACGCGGCGCCGGCGGAGCCCGCTTACGCCGCCTACGCCGCAGGCGATTATGCAAAAGCGGTCGAACTCGCGAACCGAACAGGGGGCGCGGAGGATCTCGCGCTTGCGGCGCGCGCCGTCAACGCCGTTTCCTATTTCGACGGCGGCCGAAAATCCGCGCGCCGGACGGCGGATGAGGCCTATGAGATCGCCGAAAGGGCGATCCGGCTCGATCCGAAACTCCCCGAGGCGCATCTGCAGGCGGCGATCGCGCTGGCGCTCAAAGGTGCGCGCATGTCGCCGGTTCGCGCGTTCTTTTCAGGTCTCGCCGGCAAGGCGCGTCAAAAGATCGATGTTGCGCTGTCGCTCGATCGGGAAAACCCCTGGGCGCTGTCGACATCGGCGGCCTGGCGGATAGAGGTGGCGCGGCGCGGCGGCGGCTCGCTCTACGGCGCCGACCCGAAGAAGGGCTTTGACGAATTCATGAAGGCGCGCGCGCTCGCGCCCGATAATCTGACGATCGCCTATGAGTGCGCGCTCCGCCTCCTCGCTGACGGGCGCTCGGAATGGCGCGGCGACGGCCTCGCTGCGCTTGACGCCGCCATCGCCGCGAGCCCGTCGACGAAATTCGAGG